>JASFHG010000111.1:0-8990 GCA_050123355.1 Planctomycetia bacterium | reverse complement strand
CTTTCGGCTGCCCTTTTCTTGAACCGGCCCTAATTCGCCCTTTGCCAATGCCCTTCTTTTTGGGGAAACGCACCCTGGTTCCATGGTCCGTTTTTCGGTAGGATGGATAGACAGATTTTTTGTGAAAATGAAAGAGTCACCTCAAACCAAAACTAGCTGCGTCCCCGTCCCGACTCTACCCCGTCCCGACTCTCGTGTGTTCCGTGGTTTTAAAAAAGAACTTCAAAGAGACAGCTTTTCTACAGAGCAGCTGTGTCCCCGTTTTGATACCCCTCAAATTAGCATGGAGTAAATAATGCTTTTACGTAATACCCACTTGCTAGTAGCAACAATGGTAATTTTTGTTTTTTCCCCCAGCTCCATAATGGCCCTGAACACAAAATACACGTTCGATAAGATTGCTGACACAAGTGGATCATTTCAGTGGCTATCACTTAGTAACTTGAACAATTCAGGAGTAGTTTGTTTCAGCACCGAGTTAAGTGAAAACGAATATGCAGTCTACACAGGCAACCGCGAAGGTTTGACTGAAATCGTCCATACGGGTGACACTTTCGATAATGGAGTATTTGAAATCGTCAATCGAGGTAAAGTTAATGATGACGGAACGGTTGTATTCACTTCTTTTCGTTATGCACCTAACTGGTCTGGAGTCACCGGAGTTTTTTTACACAAAGACACAACAACAACTAGAATTGCTACAGATGGCTCTGTAGATACTGAAATAAACAATGAAGGATTGGTTGCTTATACCGCATCTCCTTCTTCATACAACAATCTTTATGTGTATGATGGAAGTTCAACCTCGACTCTTGTCTATGGTGGAGAAATTCACGGAACTATTTCTTTTCCGGACATGAATGACTACGGAACAGTAGCCTTTTCGGCGACTTCAGGTAGGATTTTCATTGCCGATGCCACTTCATTGACCAAGATTGTCGACATTGACGAGTCCGAATTATACGCTCTTAACGGATCGGTAATAAATAATGCAGGAACGGTTATTTTCTCTGGCTGGCTCGATGGAGGAGGATCCGGATTGTATGAATACAAAAATGGACACTTAAATCAACTCATCAACACCTTAGATACCGCACTTTTGACAATTGGCACACCTGCTATCAACGATCGCGGTGAAATTGCTTTTGCTGGAAAATTAGATAACGGACAAAAAGGTCTTTTTGTAGGATTTGACCTTACCCAAGAACCAATCCTTTTGACTGGTGATCAACTGGATGAACAAACCATCGAAGATATTAGTTTTTTCAGAAACCTCAACAATGCCGGCCAGTTAGCGTTCAGTGTCCAATATGCCAATGGACAAAGTGCTATTTATATTGCCACTCCTGTCCCCGAACCAGGCATGTTCACCCTCCTTCTTGTCCTTATCAGTGCCATCGTCATGCCAGGCCTTATGATGGCCTGGAAAAACTGGGCACAGGAGTCGAAACTGAGGTGACCTGCCCATAGGGCAGGTCAATTATTTGGGGATCGAAACGGGGACGCAGGATCGAAACGGGGACGCAGCTAGTTATTAAGGGAATCGAAACGGAACGGGCAAAGAGAATTAGGAGCCAGCAATACCCCCAAGCCAAAAGCTACTCCATGAGATTAATCGCCCCGATGGCTTCGGCGCGTTCTTCGGTGCTGACTTTGGAGTAGATGTTGCTGGTCAGCTTGGGGTCGGAGTGGCGGGCCAGCTTCTGGGCCATGACGAGGCCGATGTTGCTGCGGCAGAGGCTGGTGATGAATAGGACGCGGTTGGCGTGGAAGTCGACGAAGCCGTCGGAGGTTTTGTAATCGATCCCGGCCGCTTCGCAATCGCGTTGCATCATTTTCGAAGTCGATCGCAGGCCGCCGCCAGGGGAGCGGAGCGGGAAGACAGGCTTGCTCGCTTTCGGTTTGGTGCGGTCGAAGTACTCGCGAAGTCGATCGACCACCGTCGGATGTAATGGTATTTCGTCCGTCTTCTTGTTTTTGGAATAAGCGCCTTTAATGCAAACCGTCGGCGTTGGATCGTCGAGCCGGAAATGGTCGCGGGTGAGGCTGGCCAGTTCCTGACGCCGCAGCCCGGTCATCGCGGCGACCAGGTAGATGGTCGCACGCGTCGGGCCGTTGATGCCCTGAACCTTCTTGGGATTGTTGTAGGTCGTCTCGAACAGCTTGGTAAATTCTTCACGGGTGATGGCCCGCCGCTCATGACGCCGATCGGTATCTTCGGGCAGCTTTTTCAGGTTGACGATCGGATGGCTCGGCAGTCGCCCGGTCATGGCGAGCCACCGATAGAACGATTTGAGCGAAACGATATAACTGTTCACCGTCCGTGGGCTGCGATGCGTGTGCCCGTTGAGGCTTCGCCGTTTTTCGAGCGGTTCGGTCCGAAGCCATCCGACAAAACTCATCGCCCGTTCGGGCGTCATCTCGCTGATCCGGGTGATATTCAAAAACTCTATCGCCGTATCAAGGTGCCGAATGGTCACTTGGATATGATACGCGCTCTGATTGGCATGTTCCAGATACGTCTGATAGTCATTGATGTGGGCCTTCACCGGTTTTTTGTTCGCCTTTTGCAGCCGCTCGGCCACCGGATCGAAAATGCCGGCCCGAATCTCCGCAATGCGACGTTCCCGAGCCGCCAGGACTTGCTTCGCGATCTCCCGATCGGTAGCCTTGCTGTTTTCCGTCCTCTTCAGCCCGTGTTCATCGACATAGGCGATATGCCAGGTCACCGACTCGACCAGCATACGCTCCCCATCCTCCGTCAGCGCCGACTTATACTTCTTCCCCGTCTTACCTCCCCATTGCACAAACGCCTTGCCACGAAACGTAATCATCTCGGCCTCAGCTGGAATTGGCCGTTTCCGAACTCGTTTGTAAATGCTTCCCAAGGTAGATTCCTTCTCTATAGTGGTCGATAGAAAGCGGAGGGTTTTACAAAAGACCCTCCGCTTGGGTTTGAGGTTAGTTGTTGGTTCGGACGCTGGCTCGGCCGGCGGCGTAGGCTTTGCGGAGGGCGTCGCGGATGCAGAGGACGCCGTGTTCTTGGAAGTCCCAAGTGTCCCAGCCCCGGGCTTCGAGCGTTTCGAGGTCGAGCTCTTCCTTGGCGATCGCCAGGAGGGTCGCGTCCCGTTTTTCGATCTGTTTTTGGGTCAGGGGCTTCGGTTGTTTGGCCATGGTTTTTCTACTTGTTTTTAAGGGGTTTACGTTCGTTTCAACAAGTGACATTAAGCCATGACTTGGGGAGGACATCAAGCGAATTATCGAGAAGTTTGGCGGTTATTTTCATGATTTCTTTAAAGCATGTACGGGTGTATATTAGGCGGGTTTTCGTTCCGATTTTCGGATGGCCGAGCGGATCATAAGTTTTATGAAAAGCGTCGCGCCGGGGAGGGAGGTGAGCAGTTTCCAACGTTTTTTTCGGGCGGCTGCTTCGGTTAGGATCTTTTGGGCGATGTCGTTGATATGGTCGCGACACCCGGCCGGGCCCCAGGCGTTCATGCGGTGGACCATGTCGTCACAGCCGCAGCCAGGTTGGTAGTCTTCGCCCGTGAGGCGGAGGATCGCGGCGTGGAGGTAGTCGCCCGGGCCGCGCGGGCGTGGCGACGTCGGGGCGGACGGGACGCGTGTGGCGGTGTTCGGGCCGGGGCAGTTTCGGATCATGCCGGGACCGTGGTGTTTTGGATAGGACCATCCACATTTTGTGCAAGTGTATAGATTTCCACTTAGTTCAAATTTACAGGTGTTCACTTCCATTCGGGCTACTCCCACGGAGCGTAACAATAATTGGCCGACTCGACTTGCAAGGAACCGGAGGGAATGGTCCCGATGTTTCCGTCATAGTCACAATCCGTTAGAGAGGGAGACAGAGTTCCGACGGGATACTGGGTTTCATAATATCCGGGCCTTTGGATGTGCATCCTATTACTTATCGAGCACGGATTGGTTTCGCAGGCCCATCGTATGTACAGCAAGAATTCGCTGTCGGAAGATACCGGATCGAGCCCTTCCTTTTCGCGAAGTGTTGGAATGTAAAAGTTGATTCCGTAGGCATATCCATAGCATATTCCAGAATTGTAAATTCTCCACGTCAGGGTAATTAGGTTTAAGGTTGACAGATAGGCAGTGACGGTCCATCCACTCCAGGTAAAAACAAAATCCGAAAGACTCGCACTGCAAATAATGTCGGTAGCTCGTTTGTCGCTACAGCAGTTGGCTGGGCCATAGGTTTCAGCGCTATACTGATGTTGCTTGGTAATTCCAAACGCGATGCTGCCGTTTCCGTAGCCGTTGCACCAGCAACCGGACGGCCCGCCGACATCGCCCGACTCGATTTCCGGCAACGTGGCGATCGCTTCGGTGACGGAGGCCGTGCTGCCGGGCCACAAAACAGGATCGGGTTCGTAAAGACAATAGGTCGTGCCGTAGACACCGTTGTTATAGTCGCGGATGTCGAGCCGCGTTTGGTAGGCGGTGCTCGGGATGCCTTCCGTGTAGGGCGGCCCGTAGATTCGGAGAAATAGCGAGGCTCGATAGGTGTAGCTATCACAGGTTCCGAGGTCGCCGCGATAGATATAATAGAACATCAGGATCCCCTGCGAGTAGATCGACATGCACCGATCGTACTGGAGCGTGATCTTTTTGCCTGCAAAACAACTGCAATCCGAATCCGGCAAGGTGTAGGTGACGAACTCCGGGATGTTGCTCTGATCGAGCCAGGCGGGCGGGTTGTTACAGCCGGGCATCGGTGTCGAACAGCAACAGCGGCCCGGGCCAATGCGGTTCATTCGTGCGAAATTCGTTTGCGGGACCAAGAGTCCCAGCGGATTGAGGATAGGGTTTCTCATTCTAATTACATGGGGCTGCGGTCATCCGCCATTTGCCGTCGGCGAACAACTCGACATAGATTCCTTTGCCAGACGCGACACTGTCGCCCGTCTTGAGCATGTTGTCGTAGACCGTGATCGTTTCGGTGCCGAACTCGGTGAACGAAATGGCCGTCGCAGAGCTGCCGGCCGTCAATTCAGCCGTCAACGTCGCCTTGCGGGGACGGGCAACGTACCCAAGCCGCACGACACACAGAAGCGAGCCGGTGCCGGACGGTTTCCAGAGGATTTCCGCGCCGGTTCCGCCCGGTTCCAGGTCAAAACTATCGTAGACCGGGCCGACCGTTTTGTAGGTTTCATTTTCGGTCGTAAATGTTACCCACGCGGGCGTGATCCCGTCGGTCGCCGCACGTGCCGCTCGATCTGCCTCCGGCAAACCGTCCTGGACGATCAAAAACCGCTTGTTGGCACTGGTAGGTTTTCCGACCAGGATCGGGGTCCGCGAGTAGAAATCGGAGCCGGTCGTCTCATGGGTGGTCGCGACGCCCGTGATCACCACGCACGAAAACGCGCGGATCGATTCGCTCGCCCCGCTGACCACCCACGGTCGTGTCCGATCCATGTCGAAGGTTTGAGGCTCCTTCGGTAGGCCACGCCGTGCTTGCTGTGCGGTGACAAACGCGGCGGCTGCCTGATGGGAGTTGAACTCCGCGGCGCTCATTGAAAAAGGTTGACCGTCGGCGACACGTCTCATATCAACAGGGCTCCGAAGTCGGTGAAAGGATAGACACGGTCGAGGTGGGCCGAGCGTGGCATCTCGACGAGGCAGCCGGTCGTGTCGTCGAAGCCGGTGTAGTAGGTGTACCAGAGGTAATCCCAGCCGTACTTGGCGGGGACCGTGATGTTGCCATTGGTGATGTTCGTCGCGTTGGGACTCAATAAGAAATCGTACTCGATTGTCACGCCGTTCCGGTCCTGCGATTGCATGGTCGCTCCGGCGAAGAGGACCTCGCCCGCCGCCCAGGCTCGAAACGGAGCGTTGTTGACCGTGCCCGTCATCAGCGCGAGCGTGTTGGCGTAGGCGGCCGTGAAAACACCGAGGATTTTATAGTGCGACTCGCTGTACGAACAGTTGGGCGAGACGACATCCACCCCCTCGATCCCGTTGGGCGTGACGCCGATCGCGCCGTAGAAATTCGGTGGCGTCTGGCCATCGGGAGCATAGTTGCCGACATTCAAGAGCGCTTGTTTGATGCGGGTTGTTCCGCCGTTGGTCGCGTACCGCCAAGTCGATCGGTTTTCGGAGGCACTACCGTTAACGCTGTACTGGATTTCGATTCGATGCGTTTCATCATTGACGGAATCGTACTGGTGATCCTCGTAGTACATCCCGGCATACGTGCCTGGTGCGAAGTTCAATGCGGCCGTGATCGCGTCCTGCTCGTTCGTACACTCGAACACAAAGTACGCGAGCGACGCATGATCTTTCGTTTGAGAGCGGCTGTTAAAATCTTCCTCGACACGCATCTTAGGGATCCTCGGATGGTATTTCTATGGACGTCGATGGCCCCGTAAAAACAAACTGCTTGCTTCGACCCCGCTCGGCCGCCTCGACACGCTTGTTATGGCGTTCTTGTTCTTCGAGCAGCTTTTCGATCGCGTTGGCCGTCCGGGTGGCCGCGTTGCCGGCGGACATCCGGCCTGCGAACTGGGCCGAGAAAGTGCCGGATGTGGCGATCGAATCGGAAGCCTTCGTGACCGCCGGACCGGCCTGTTTCAGCTTGGCCTCGAGTTCGGCGATCTTCGGAGTAGAGCCGGGACCGGCGTTCCCTTCTCCCGACTTCTGTCCTTCCCGCTTTTGGGCCGCTTCGGCGATCGCCGCTTTCCACTCGGCACGAGCACGCTTGAGTTCCTCGGCCGAAGCGTTCAGATCGGAGGTCGCTTGAGCCTCCAGACCGGCGAGTTCTTTCTCGGCGGCCGCGTCGATGTCGGCTTGGGCTTGCCGCATCTCGTCGCGGCGACCCTGGTTGCCGATCGACTTCTGGCGTTGTAGCTCGACCATGCGGGCCGCCTGCTTCGCCTCGAGGTCTTTGGTTTCGGACGCTTGTTCTTCGTCAAGCTGCTTGGCCTTCGCGGCACGTTCGGTTTCGAGCTTGGCCAGTTCGGCATCGAGTTGACGCTGTTCGGCATTGAACTGTTCACGGACCGCACGCTTGGCCGCCTCCTCGTCGATCGACTCGTCGAAGAAGGCCATCACACCGACGACCTTCTCGGCCATCCAGCTCTGGACCGATTTGATGCTACGGCTGACCCGATTCCACGCCTTCATGATGCCGCTGCACATATTGAGCCAGAGGCGGCTGAAGAACTGCGTCACTTTGAGCCAGCCCGACTCGAGGGCGTGAAATGTTTTGAGGATTGGTTCGGCCAGGCCGGTTTTGATGGCGACTTCCTTCAAGGCGAACCAGAGCTCTTGCCAAAGTTTTTGGACGCTCGCTTTGAGTTTCACCCAGACCGAAAGGGCCGACGTCTTGAAATCGAGCCACAGTTTCAGTAGCGTGTTGATCCCTTTTTGGAAGACGATTTTCAGCGACAACCAAAGGATCCGGCCTGCCAGGGCAATGTCGCCGGCGGCCAGGGCCGCGCCGATCCCTTTCCACGCCTGGCCTGCCAATTCTTTGAGGGCGCTAAACTTATTGCCGAGCCAAGCCAGGGCCTTGCCCCCTGCGCCGGTTGTCACGAGGATCGTGGTCCCGATCGCGGCGATGGCGGCAACCAGGAGCCCGATCGGGGATAGGATCGCGGCGACCACGACAGCAACCAGCTTCAGGGCAACCACAAACGCCGTGATTATGCTGACAAGTCCGCCGAACGCGAACGCCAGCACACCGGCCGACATGCCGAGGGTCACCAAGACCGTCCCGATCGCACCGACGATAAGCACGACCTTGGCGATCGAGACGACCAGGGATTTATTTTTCTGGATGAAATTTTGGATATGACCGGTGATCCGCATGATCCCCTTGGCCGCCTTGCCGATCCCCTCGGCCAGGGCTTCACCGATCATCGAAAGCATGACCATGGCGGACTGCTTCAGGCGGGCGAGGCTTGTCGCGAGCGTCTTGCTCATCTTGCCAAACGCTTCGTCGGTCGCTCCGGCCCGATTGGCCATCACGGCTAGGTCGCCTGCGAAACCTTGCATGTTTTTCAAGGCAGGCAATACACCTCGCAATGCGCGGACGTTGGGAAAAAGTTTTGCGATTGCGTCGGGCGGGAGATGGCTGATCTTTTTAAAGATCCCTTCAAGACCTTCGGCCTGGAGCGTGGTGACCGACATCTCGAAACCGAGCGTGCGGGCGTAATCGGACGCTTCTGCGGCTGGTTTGAGGAAGGAGGAGATGATCGCCTGGACCGCCGTGATCGCGTTGTCCGTCTTGACGCCGTTTCGGGTCATCGTCGCCAAGGCCGCGCCGAGTTCCTCGGTCGATACGCCCGCCGTCGCGGCTGTCGTCGCGACCAGGCCGATGCTCGGGGCCAGTTCGGCAAACGTCGTCTTGCCCCGCTTGACGATGCTGAAGAGAAGATCCGACACCTCGCCCGCCCGATCGGCAGACATGCCGTAGGCGTTCAGGAGCGTCGTGATCGCGTCGGCGGCCGTGCCGGTATCGGTCATGCCCGCCTTGGCCGCTTTGGCGGCGACGGCCAGGACGTCGAGTGCCTTCTCGGGAGCAACCGACGCAGAGAGGATATCGTAAAGACCCTTCGCGAGTGTTTCGGTCGACTCGCCGAACTCGATCGACATCTCGCGGATACGGGTCTTGAACCGGTCCATGTGCTTGGTCGGTTCGTCGAGCATCGTTGCGACGCTCGCCATCTGCTGCTCGAAGTCGGCAAAGACCTTCGTGCCCGCGATGAACGGCATCGACATCAGGCCGCTGGTCGCCATCATCCGTCTGCCGACCGCCGTGACCGACACCGAAAACCCACGCAACCGCCGCTGTGCCGCCTTCAACCCGCGAACGAGCCGCGAGTTATTGACATACACCTCAACAAAGGCAGCACCAGCTTTGATGTCGGCAGCAGACATTATATATATAGAGGACAGAGGATAGAGGACAGATGACAGAGAACAGAAGTGCTACCGCGTTGGAGAGATTTTCAGGACGC
>JASFHG010000110.1:0-9004 GCA_050123355.1 Planctomycetia bacterium | reverse complement strand
CCCACACACCGCTACGTGAGCCGGCAGCGGGCGAAACATGCATGGAAGCGATAATTTTGTCCAGTTCAAATGCTCTCAAGTGCAGACTGACGTTTTTGAACGTCGAAAATCCAGCCTGTTATTTTAGGCAAGATGCTATAACGCGATTTTTCAAGAAAACGCGGTCTGTTTTTTGTTGATCTGTCGAAATCCGGCGATTGCAGGGGCCGGGACCTCATGTTAAAATAGAGCCCATCTTCATTCTATCCCCATCCTATTTGAGATCCGCACTGCTAATGATCGTTCAAGGATCATCAGGCACATCAGGATCAATAATTTCCTCAAGGAGCCTTCCTATGAAATTTTCTGGCAAACAATGGTTTATGGTTCTTGCCTTGGTTCTTATCCCGGCCTTGTCTGTTTATGCCGAGGATGTGAAGAAGACCGACGTCTACGCCCGCATCAAGGCGAAGCTCGACGCGGTTCAAGGGATCGACACACACAGCCATCTATGTGGACCGGGCAGTGTAAAGCATGCCCTCGAAAACAGCTTCAGCGGCAAGACGCCGAAGGACTGCCCACTGCACTATGTCTGGCAACGAAGCTACTTCACCTGGGGACACCACCTGGCACGATGGCCCAAGGACGGCAATTTCGAGAACTGGTGGAACGCCGCGCAGAAGAATTTTCAAAACTCGCGAGCCCGTTCGGCCTACCGTGCGATGCTGCCGATCTTTACGGACCTCTACGGCGTCGACTTTGAAACGCTGAACGCCGAACAGGCAAAAGATCTCGACGCGAAGATGAAGAAAAACTACGAGAATCCCGACTGGCCCGAAGAGGTGCTCGTCAAAAAGGCCAACACCCAGTTCATGGTTATCGATTCCTATATCCACCCACGCCATACCGGCGACCATTTTCCCTGGGCCGTCTCGATCTGCAACGTCCGCTGGTACATCAACGGTTTCCACGAAGACGAATTTATCAAACATCGCAACCTGGGAGGATGTAACCCGTATGCGTTCGCGGCCAAGCACAAGCTGCCGATCAAGACGCTCGACGACTATGTCAACGTGCTCGACAAGATCATCGTCGACGCGAAGGAGCGAGGCGCGGTCGGCCTGAAAAACCAAATGGCCTACGACCGTACGCTGCAAATCAACTGGGTGCCCCAAAAAGAGGCCGAGAAAATTTTCGGCAAGCCTCGTGAAGAGTTGAACCATGGCCAGATCAAGATGTTCCAGGATTATATCGTCTGGAAACTGGCCGAGCTGTCGGCGAAAAACGACATGCCTTATCAGATCCACACCGGCCACGCCCGGATCCCCGGCTCGAACCCGATGAATCTGGTGCCGCTGATTCAAGGCAACCATAAGACCAAGTTCATTCTCTTCCACGGCGGCTTCCCCTGGATCGGCGAGTCCGGCATGGTCGCGTTGAAGTATCCGAACGTCTATCTCGATTCGGTCTGGATGCCGACGCTCAGCTACAGCATGGGCAAGCAAGGGTACCGCGAGTGGCTCGAAATGATCTCGTCGGATCGGATCATGTGGGGCAGCGACATGTTTACCGTCGAGGGCAGCTACGGCGCGACGATCTTCGCCCGCCAGTGTATTTACGAAGCGCTGGCCGAGATGGTGATCGACCGTGAGCTCCGCGAAGAGGACGCCGTGCGCATCGGCCGTCAGATTTTGCGTGAGAACGCCCTCAAGGTTTTCTCCGGCCTCCGAAAACGGCTCGAAAAAGACGCAACGGCAAAATAAACATTTTTTGACACACTCCTCCAAGCCGGTTCTCTGCTTCAGCAGAGGGCCGGATCCTGTAGGTCAAGGTTTACCCTGACGAAATAAGGCTCCGGAACCAAAATAGGGCTTGCTTCGCGGCCCAATTTCGGCTTGAATGTTTCTCACAAACAAAGGAATCCCCACGATGAAGATGTTCGCCCGCCGATGGTTTTTGGTTTTTGCTTTGGTGCTCGTACCCGCCTGGTGCGCTCATGCCGAGGACGTAAAGAAGACGGAAGTCTACGCTCGTATCAAGGCGAAGCTCGATGCGGTTCCGGCGATCGACACGCACGGCCACTTCCTGGGCCATAGCTACGCGAAGCAGATTCTCGAAAGAGACATCCAGATCGAAAAGCCGAAAGATTGCATTCTGCATCGGTTCTGGACCCGCAACTATTTCGTCTGGGGACATCACCTGGCACCTTGGCCCGAGGACGGCAAGTTCGAGACCTGGTGGAAAGTGGCTGAGAAGGACTTCGAAAACTCCCGTGCCCGTTCGGCCTACCGCGCCGAGCTGCCGGTCTTCAAGGATCTTTACGGCGTGGACTACGATACGCTGACGCTCGAACGGGCAAAGGACCTGAATGCCCGGATGGAGAAAAATTTTGCCGACCCCGACTGGGCCGAGGAAATTATTGTCCGCCGAGCCAACACCCAACTGGTGATCATCGATTCGTTCATCATGCCCAACCGGACCAAGGACCATTATCCGTTCACCGTCTCGGCGTATAACGTAACCTATGTTATCCACGGTTTCCATCCGAGCGAGTTCGGACAGCATAGTGGCCCGTACGCGTTCGCGGCCAAGCACAAGCTGCCGGTCAAAACGCTCGACGACTATGTCAATGTGCTCGATCAAATCGTCGCCGATGCCAAAAAACGGGGAGCGGTCTGTCTGAAGAGTGCGTCCGCCTATTTCCGCACGCTGAAGATCGAGCCGGTCTCGAAAAAAGAGGTCGAAAAGTTCTATGGTCGCACACGGAAAGAGCTCACGCCGTCGGAGGTCAAAAAATTCCAAGACTACATCTTCTGGCAACTTGCCAGGCTGGCAGCCAAGCACCAGATACCGTTCCAGATCCACACCGGCCACGCGAAGATCCCCGGCTCGAACCCGATGAACCTGGTGCCGTTCATCTCGGGCAACCGTAAGACGACGTTCGTCCTCTTCCATGGCGGCTTCCCCTGGATCGAAGAGTCCGGCATGGTCGCCCTGAAGTACCCGAACGTCTATCTCGACTCGGTCTGGATGCCGACGCTCAGCTACAGCATGGGCAAGCAAGGGTTCCGCGAGTGGCTCGAAATGATCTCGTCGAACCGGATCATGTGGGGTAGCGACCTAGTCAACGTCGAAGGGAGCTACGGCACAACGAAGTTCGCCCGCCAGTGCATCTACGAAGCGCTGGCCGAAATGGTGATCGACGACGAGATCCGCGAAGAAGACGCGCTGCGCATCGGCCGCCAAATCCTCCGCGAAAACGCCCTGAACGTCTACCCCACTCTCCGCGAGCGGGTTGAGAAGGAAGCGACTGCAAAATAAGGGTTCATTTTGACACACTCCTCCAAGCCGGTTCTCTGCGCAGCAGAGGGCCGGATCCGCGGAGCTAGATAGGAAGATTTTTCGCGAGTGTGGTGAACCTCCGCCGAGGCGAGGCTGTCTGGCTAGTATCTTATGGTCATCTTATAACCCCGAGAACTCCGGATAATGACGCTTGATAAACGTACGCGCCGGCGGCTGCTCGACTACTGTGGCGAGCTCCACGAGGACGACGCGGTCGATCCTCGCGAATATTTTAAAGAAAAAAGAAACACCGGCCAGCAAGGTCGCAAGTCGCAACAGCTCTGTCACCAAGTGGCCACGACGCTCGATATGATCCTTTCGGGCGAGTGTTCCGATGAACGGCTCCAAAGCCTGCACGTCCTCTCGGTCGACCCGGCCCCCGACACGACCCGACTGCTGGTCACCGTCGAGTCGGACCTCCCGCCGTCGGAGTTCGACCACTTGGCGATCCTCACTGCCCTCGCCGCCGAAACCGGCCACCTCCGCACCGAAATCGCCCAATCCATCCACCGCAAAAAAGTCCCGGCGCTGGTCTTCAACCTGGTGCCGATGAAACAAGCGGAATAGCAAGTACCTATTCTTCCCTTCCATGTTTTTTATTGAGGCGAGTTTTCTTCAGCCGCCTTTAGGTTCTGGTACTGCCTATTCACAAATTGCCCATTTTGACCTCCATAAACCACGGGTTTGCTTGCCCAGAAAGCAACTTTTTGACGTGAAATGCCGATAATTTTCTCCAGTTAGGCTATCTTGACAAAATGCGGGGGGAAAAGCTACAAATAAGGGTTTGTTTGCTCGATCCTGACGGCCGGTTAGTGGGTCCTAGAGAGAGCGGGAACCAGCATCTCCCAAGCCACCCCCAAAGCCGATTCTTTGCGAAGCAGAGAGTCGGATCCGCGGAGCTGGGCAGGGGGAAGTTTTTGTTATAGGACTCGCTTCGGGACCCGGAAAAGAGGCTGCGCCTCATTTCCGGCTTGGGTTCTGATGGTGAGTTTTCAAACACAACACTTCAATACACACATCTTCATAATAAAAGAACTTAACAAGAAACTCTATCCAAGAAATCCAAAACATGTCCGACACGAACAACCTGCCTACTCAATATGATCATGCGGCCGCGCAAAAGAAATGGTACCGGTACTGGGAGGAGAAGAAGCTCTTCCACAGCGAGCCGAACCCGAACAAAAAACCGTACTCGATCGTCATCCCGCCGCCGAACGTGACCGGGGCGCTCCACCTAGGCCACGCGTTGAACAACACGCTCCAGGACATCCTGATCCGTCAGAAGCGGATGCAAGGCTTCGAGACGCTTTGGGTACCCGGCACGGACCATGCGGGCATCGCGACGCAAGCGGTCGTCGAGCGGCGGCTGTTCGAGGAGGAAAAACTGACTCGCCATGATGTCGGGCGCGAGGGGCTCGTCGAGCGGATCTGGGCGTGGAAAGACGCCTACGAAAAACGGATCCTCGGCCAGCTCAAGGAGATGGGCTGTAGCTGCGACTGGGACCGAACCCGGTTCACGCTCGACCCGGTTTGTGCCCGTGCCGTGCGGCACACGTTCTTCCGCATGTTCAAGGACAAGCTGGTCTTCCGCGGCAAGCGGCTGGTCAACTGGGACACGGCCCTGCAGACGGCCGTCAGCGACGACGAGGTTTTTCATGAAAACGTGCCGGGCAACTTCTGGTACTTTCACTATCCGGTGGTCGACCCGAAGCCGGGCGAGCCTGTGCATGTGACGATCGCGACGACGCGGCCCGAGACGATGCTCGGCGACACGGCCGTGGCGGTCCACCCCGATCCGGAAGCAGCGATCGATAAGTACGAAGCCGACCTGAAGGCCCGGCTGGCGGCCGCGCCCGAGAAGGGGAAGCCGGAGATTCAAAAGATGCTCGACGACCTGGCCGAGCGGCGAGTGGAGATCCTGCCGACGCTGATCACGCTGCGCGACATGGCCCGTGACGGCCGCAAGCTCATGCTCCCGTTGATGGAGCGCGAGATCCCGCTGGTCACCGACGAATGGGCCAAGCCCGAGCTGGGGACCGGCTGCGTGAAGATCACCCCGGCCCACGACCCGAACGACTACGAAGTCGGGCTGCGCTGCGATCTGCCGATGGTCAACATCCTGCACGCCGGCGGCACACTGAACGAAAACGCAGGTAAGTACGAGAACCTGACGATCAAGCAGGCCCGCAAGGCGGTCGTCGAAGATCTTGAGACGCAAGGCCTTCTGGTCGATGTCGAGGATCGCGAGATCGAGTTGGCGCATAGCGACCGGTCGAAGACGCCGATCGAGCCGTTCCTGGCCGACCAGTGGTTCATCAGCATGGACCGCCTGGCCCAGACGGCGATGGACGCGGTCGAGGACGGTCGCGTGAAAATCACGCCGGCCCGATACGCGAAAGGCTACCTCGACTGGCTCAGCGAGAAACGCGACTGGCCGATCAGCCGCCAGCTTTGGTGGGGTCATCAGATCCCGATCTGGTACGCGAAGACGGCGACCGAAGCGGATCTTCAAAAAGCCTTCGCCGGCCGAGACGACGTGACCTGGCACCGCGACGACGAGTACGACCAGTGGCTCATCTGCGCGATGGAAGAGGACTTGGCCGACGACGCGATCCCGGGCCACGAGATCACTCGCGAGGAAGACGTGCTCGACACGTGGTTCAGCTCGGCGCTCTGGCCCCACTCGACGCTGGGCTGGCCCGAGAAGACGGCCGAGCTCGACTATTACTACCCGACCAGTGTGCTGATCACCAGCCGCGACATCATCACGCTTTGGGTCGCGCGGATGGTCATGTTCGGCCTGATGAACGTCGGCGAGGTCCCGTTCCCCGACGTGTACATTCACCCGAAAATCCTCGACGGGTTCGGCGAAGGGATGTCGAAGTCGAAGGGGAACGGCGTCGATCCGCTCGACGTGATGGACAAGTTCGGTGCCGACGCGATGCGGTTCGGGATCGCCTACATGACGACCGAGACGCAGGACGTCCGGATGCCGGTCGAGTTCGAGTGCCCGCACTGCAACAAGCTGATCGCCCAAACGAAGAAGAACCGGATCCTGCCGCGAGTGAAGTGCAAGTATTGCGACCGTGAGTTCTCGACCCAATGGGCCGAGACTCCCGAGGACCGTGCCCTGCCGCGCGGAGCGGTCGTCAGCGATCGGTTCGAGCTGGGCCGCAACTTCTGCAACAAGCTCTGGAACGCGTCGCGGTTCGCGCTGATGAACCTCGAAGGCTTTGAGCCGGGCCCGGTCAAGCCGGAAGAACTGCTCGTCGAGGACCGCTGGGTCTTGAGCCGGTTGGCGACCGTGACCGACGAGGTGACGACCGCGCTGGCCGAGTATCGCTATGCCGACGCGGCACGGGCATTGTACGGCTTCGCGTGGGACGAGTTCTGCAGCTTCTTCGTCGAGATGGTCAAGAACCGTCTGGCCGACGAGGCAGCCCGCCCAGTCGCGCAACGCGTGCTCGCCTATACGCTCGACACGCTCCTGCGGCTCTTGCACCCGATGATCCCGTTCGTCACCGAAGAGGTCTGGCACCTGCTGGGCCAGTTCGCGCCGAAGCGTGGCCTGAGTGATCCCCAAGCGATGCCCGAGAGTATCATGCAGGCCGCCTGGCCCGAGTGCGATCCGGCGATGCAAGACCCGACGATCGAGGCCCAGTTCGCGCAGTTCCAAGAGGTGCTCCGCGGCGTCCGCGAGATCCGCAGCCGCCAGAACGTCCCGCCGAAGCAGTCGATCGAGTTCTCCGTCCGCTGCGACGCCGAGACGGCCGCGCTGTTGGAGCCGATGTCGACCTACTTCGACTCGATGGCCAACGCCACGGCGACCGCCTGGGGCCCGGACGTCGAAGCCCCGTCGCTGTTCGCCAACTTCGTCCTGCCGGGCATCGAGGTGTTCGTCGACCTGGCCGACCTGATCGATGTCGAGGCCGAGCTGAAGAAAAAGCGTGCCGAGCTCGAAAAGATCCAAGGCTTCATCGCCGGTAAGAAGAAAAAGCTCGAAAACGAAAACTTCGTCAGCCGCGCCCCCGAAGCCGTCATCACCAAAGAGCGCGAAAGCCTCGCCGAGCTAGAAGCCACCGCCGCCGCCACCCTCGAAGTCATCACCCAACTCGAATCCAAAAAGTAGGCCAGGGCTCGCCCTGACGAAGTGAAACTGCTGATTCCCAATACGTCAAAAACTAGCTGTGTCCACCGTTTCGATTTCGATTCCCTAAACAAGGTCTGGCTAAAAATGACATTACTCGTTTCTTGGATAGGAGTAGATACTCATGGGACTACTTCTGCTTATATAGCGGCCGATAGCCGTATAAGTTGGAATAATCTCGCAAAATTTGACCATGGGAGAAAGGTTTTTGCCTTGCAACATTCTCCAGACATCCTTGGTTATTGTGGCGATGTACTTTTTCCTACAATGGTCCTTTCCCAAGTCACAGAAATGGCTAATCAAGGATTGCTTTTTCCTTTAAAAGCGTCCTGCAAAGAAAGATTCGAATTAATAAAAGAAAAATTAGTACAACAATTTCATAAATATCCAAGCATGGTAAAAGGGATTGTTGCAGATGTTTTGAAGGTTATCCATATCTCAAGAAATCTGGATGATAATTTAAAATTTGAATGTCGGCTAATTGAATGGTCACGCTCAAAAGGATGGTCAGGAAAAGAAATATCAATGCCATCTCATTCTGATATTCTTTTTGTTCTTGGATCAGGAGCCAAAGAGTTTAATGCCAATTTTGATCGATACAATAAAGGGCCAGACCGCAGGACCAGCCGCAATGTGTTTCACTGTTTTTGTGATACACTATTTAACATTAAAGATATTAGCTGTGGAGGAGCACCTCAGTTAGTTGGCATTTATAGAAAACCAAATTCACCAGCCATAAACTTTGGTATAATTAAAGACAAAATTAGATATTTTCTCGGAGCACAAATTGACAACAATGTGGATTTAAATTATATAGAATGGAGAAATGATTTGTTTGAAATCTGTGACGGAAGGTCAATGAAAAAGCTCAAAGAAGCGCAGTCTCAACCAGATCATTTAAGGAGAAAATTAATGTAGGCAACTCCCTGGACCCCCACCATTTACATGCGGCCGTTTTCATTTTTTGGGGGGGCGAGGTGCTGTCGGAGGTTTCGGTCTTACGTGCCGAAACCTCCTACTCAGGGTTTAAACTCTGTAATAGGGAATCGAAACGGGGACGCAGCTAGCGGTGTAGGCCCGAGTCGAAACAGATACCATGAAAGAGCGAGGGGTCTCCAAGAATAGTAGGGTTTTGTGTTTGGACAAACCATTGAACCCTATTTCCGGGAGACCCCAGTATGTTATACCTTGGTATCGACCAGCACAAGCGGCAATTGACAGTAAATTTGCGGGAGGAAGGCGGATCGGTGATCCTGAAGCGGCAGGTGAGTACACGGTGGGAGAAGGTTCGTGCGTTTTTTGAGGATCTTGCGGACAAGGCACGAGCCGACGGCGGTTTCCTTGCGATACTTGAAGTGTGCGGCATGAACCCGTGGCTGCTCGACATGCTCGGCGAGTTAACGAAACGGTTCCCAGTTAACGAAACGGTTCCCGGACCGAATGGCACTTTAGATGATTTTAGGGCAGAATTGGTCTAGTGGCAAGGCGAGGATTTTGGTAAAAACTCGTCGATTTGAGAGAAGATTTTAGTTATCG
>JASFHG010000109.1:0-9042 GCA_050123355.1 Planctomycetia bacterium | reverse complement strand
CCAACTTCCAATCCGTAGAGATGCATGTTTTGGAAGTTGGCGGCCAGCATCTGGCTCGTGTTCGGCTCGTTCGCACTGCGGAGCATCCCGTTTTGGGCCAGCACCTTCAGCAGCTTGCGAGCATGTTCCGGTCGGGCGTGGCCCAATTGGCAGAGGCCGCGGGCAAACTTCAGCCGCTCGGGGTGTCGGAAGGTGGCTTTATCCTTCAATAGGTCCGCGAAGATCGAGTCGGCTACATCCCAAGCATCGATCTTGGTATATTCGCAGGCGATCGCCATGATCTTTTCCATCGCATAGGCCACCTGGGAATTCTTGGGGTAGGTCGTGATGAATTTTTTATAAGCACCGATCGCGGCCGTGAACTCCTTGCTCAGTTCGGTCGGGGCCGGATCGTCGCTTTTGCGATCCGCGATCCACTTCTTCAAGGCGGCTCGTGCCTTGGCGTCCTCGGCACAGGCGGCGGCAAACGCGGCCCGTTGCGTAATCGTGGTTTCGTGTGGCTTTGCCTGATTGAGGACCTTGATCTTGGCGGCCTCTTTGGCGAACTTTTCGTATACCGCGACGGCTCCCCCGTAGACCTGTTTTCGTTCGAGGAGTTGGCCGATCGAGAAGACATGCTCCACGGCGCTGTGGACCAACGGACTGGTCGGCCGCTCGGCGATGAACTTGATCCATCGGTCGAGCACCTTGTCAAACGCCGTCTTTATTTCGGTCTTCTCCGAGGCGTTGTACTGCTTCATCAGACGATCGAATTCGCGTTGGGCAAGCTGCTCGTCCAGCCGGATCAGGCTGAACGCGGCATACTCGTCCGCCGCCTTGACCGGTGTCTTCGCTTTGACCCGGATCGCCTTTTTGGCGATGTCATAGTATTCGAGGATTTTGTAGTGGTTGACGATCCGATCCTGCAGCGAGCGGATCATCTTCAATTCGATCGAGTCCCGATCATACTCGGCTTGCAGCTCGTAGCATCGTGTCAATATCTTGGTATGGATCGGGTCGAGTTTTCGCGGCACGGTCAGACCGGCGCCCGTGAGACGCTGGTGCTCGTCAGATACCTTCTTCAGCCAGAGGTTGCCCAACGCCAGTTCCACTTGCTGTCGTTGGCTCTCGGGCAGGACCATCGCGATTCTCATGTGGGCCTCTTCGACCAACTTCCAGTGATTGTGTTCCACCAACGGCTTGCAGAACTCGGAGAGCTGCTGCAAGGCGATCGGGGCATAATCGCCGTAGGCCTTCACGAATTTCTCCATCGTGTCGAGGATCGCTTCCTGCGAGGCAGAGAATTTGGCGTTGGCCTCGGGGCGACCGGCTTTGATATTTTTGTTAAAGGTATAGTTCGCCGTTTCCTTGAGCAGGGTGCAGTACGTGTGGGCCACGTCCCGCCACATGTCGTGCTCGACGGGGACGATCTCCATCAGTTGGCTGCTGAACGACACGGCCAGCTTGCGGGAGGCCATGTTGGTACGCGGGACTTGGAGGCCGATCTCCAACACCATGCGGATGGCCGAGCGTACGGCCGCGGGGGTGGCGTTCGCTTTGATGGCCGGAAGGGCAAGCTCCATGGCCCATTGTTCGGGAAGCCGTGCCTCGGTTATCTCGCGAGGCCAGGGGACCTTCTGGGCGAATTTCTTGACCCGACAGGCCAATTCGACCTGTTTTTGCCAATGGGCATTCGCCGGGTATTCCTTCCGGATCGTTTCGTAGACGGTACGAAGATCGACCAGCACCTTCGGGAGCTCCGACTTGCCGCGATCGTTGGCGAGTTGGCCCGTCCGGGCTTGCTCTTGAAGCCACTTCATGGCGATATTCATCTTCGGCGTCAGCGAAAACTTCAAGACCGCCAGCCGATCGGCCTGACTAAGCGGGGTTTTGAGCAAGGTGTCCGTCGCCTCGACCGCCGCGGTGTAGGCCTCGCGGTTCATGTAACGTGTTTCGATATGTTTCAGAAGTTTTTGCGTGATTGCTTTGGTGTAATCCACGTCGAAGCTGCGTTGGTACAACTCGCCGGCGATCGCGAAGACCATCTGGTCCCCTTTGCTCATCGGGCTGTCCGGGTTGGGCTTGACGTCCCGGAGTGAAAGCATCATGTAGGCTTTCAGTAGTTGCTCGAAGCCTTCCAGTGCCAGGTCGTGGTTCTTGTGGGTGGCAAGCCACTTGGCCAACGCGTCGGTTCGTTCGGCCGTCACTTCTTGTTGCAGGAGGAAGAGGATCAGTCCATATTTCGCGACCGTAGCTGCCGAATGTTTGGGATGTCGTTCGAGCACCTCCTCGAGCGCGGCGATCCCCTCGGCGATCGACTTTTGGTCCAGGTGGAGTTTTGCCTGGCCGGTCAACAGCAAGATTTGTGCTGGATCGATATGTTTGGGATAAAGGACCTTCACTTTTTGGAGTGTTTCGAGAGCACGCTTGTGCTCGCCCGCGCGGAGGTGCATTTTGGCTTGTAGCATCATGATCGCCGCACGTTGGGCGTTGGTAATCGCTTTGTTGGAAAGCAGGCGGTGACATTCAAACAGCCCGGTTTGCGAGAGTTTTCTATCGCTCATCGCTTCGAGCAGCTTGATCCGCAGGTCGATGTCCTTTTGCTCCGCTTGCAGGGCGTCGAGCATTTTTTGGGCGTACGGTTGCTTCGGAGCGAGAGCAAGCGTTTTCTTCCAGGCCTTCAACGCCTCTTCCAGATGGCCCTGTTGATAGTGGGCCTTGCCCAACAGGAGGAAGACTTCGGGATTTTTCGTGTCCGTTTGGGACGCCTCTTCGGCGAACTTTTGGGCATCGGCGAAGTTGCCTGCCTTGAAAGTGGCCTGGGCCTTTTGAAACGCCTCCTGAGCCCCGGCCTGCGCGGAGGCCACGTCGGGGAACAGGGCTAGCGAGATCGCCAGCGAAACGCAAAGTACAAAGAGTACCCTAGATATGAGCCGTTGCATTATTATGCTCCTTTTCGAAACAAGTTTTCAATAAGCCTCTTAAGATTTTGACAAATTCCATTCCGCCGCGAGGATCGCATGCAGCTTAGACGCACCAGATCCCCAAAAGTTCCGCCCCCCCGATTTAGGAGGGGCCGGTTTCCCATCCAATCGCTTCCGTTACTGTGTAAGCATGGCCCCATTGTAACAGATCCGGGGCCGGGGAAATGTAACTACCTTGTAACAACAGGATGTATGGAGGAGTAGGTATTTAAAGTTGCCTTCTATGATTTTTTTGTATGCCAAGCCGAAATTGGGCCGTGAAGCGAGCCCTATTTTGGTTCATCGTGGCAAAGCAGGACGGATCCGACTTTATGCACGCGTGGCGTACCACAAAGTCGGCTTCGCTTTGCAAATCAGAGACCACTAAATCACCGATAACGAGGATTCGGCTCGGCGGGAACGTCCCACATATCGTCCGTTTGTGGTTTGGTGATCTTTCGGATACGCTTCAAAGCCTTTTTCGCGAGCTCGACGTACTCTTTCTTCGATTCCGCATCGACCGTCCCGATAAGCCTGAGAACCTCGACGACCAGTTTCGCTTTTTCGTTGAGCGTGTACTTGATGCGTCCTTGCAGGCGTCCGCCCGAGGTGTCGAACCACGGGCTGCCCAGCGGGATGTCGTCGAGTTTGATGAACGAGTTGCATAGCTCTTGCATGGTCTTCAGGTCATTTTTCTCGAAAGCGTTAATAAGCCGGTTGGCCAACTTGACGCCCGACTCGGTCAGGACGTAATCGGGGACATGGTTCCCTTCCTTTTCCCAGCCGTTGGGAAACATGCCGTAGAAGGTATCGGTCGACATGGCCCATTCTTTCCCGCACTCGTCCATCGGATCCTTTTTCTTCTTGCCCGTATCCGGCACCGGTTGGATGGGGAGGTCGCGAGCCGGTCTTGCAGGTCTGTTGGCTGAAGGTTTCGGAGGAGAGAGTATGGCTCTTCCAGGTTCCCAAATTACCGGGAGGCCGGGCTGGGGAACAAGTCTCCCTTTCGGTTTTTCCATCTTATCGAGCTCTTCATGGATATAATCAAGTATGACGGCTCGTTTTGGCGGGTTCTCGTCGAACAGATGGAACAAGACCTCGATAAGCTCACGACGATTTTTGATTTTGTCGGCGACGTCGCGTGCTTTTCCGAACTCGTTTACCTTGATGTAACGGGCCATCAATTGAAAACGCATTTCGTCGAGCTCTTCCGGAGGCATTGCCGGAGCCGGTGGCGGTACATCGGCTTTTGCCGAGTAGCCGATCACCGATGGTATGTTTGCCGAGAGTTCACCTCCCCCGACCCATATCGTGATAGTTCCATCTCCCCTTTTTTCGAGAATTTGAGGCCTTACCGGCTTGGTGGCAGGAGGGGTCTGTTTCTTCAGAGGTTTCTTGGGTCCGTCGAAGTCGCCCATTGTCCATACGGCTTTGTCTTTCGGCGGTTTTTTGGGTGCGTCGGTTTTCTTTTTTGGGGCACGTTTCGGGCGGTGGTTGGCCTGATCTCCGACCGTGATGTCGGCGAAGATGCCGATCGATTCGGGATTGGTCGGCGAGGGTTCGGCGGCGTAGAAACGGTCGCCGTCTTTCGCTCGCGAGAGGAGCCAGCCGAAAATGTCCCCTTGCAGCATCGCGGGCGTCCAGGCACGGTGCCCACAGACGCCGAACTCGGTCTTGTACGCGTTGCAGCCGCTATCCTTCATCCGCCGAAATTCCTTACGGGCATAGTCGATGCCATGATCGTCCGAACTGTAGACGGCCCAGATCGGGATCTTCTTGAGGATCGGGTTTTCACGAAGCGACTTTGCGTTCATGGCTTCCCAACTGACGATCGGTACGGCAGCGGCAAACCGGTCGGGCGCTTGCTCCAGAATTTTCCATACCCCGCGACCGCCCGAGCTGAGGCCGGCGACCGTGATCCGATTCTTATCGACCGGAAAATGCTTGACGATTTCGTCGACCATCGCCAGCGTGTACGTGTTCGGAGCGTTCCCCAGCGCAACCGGGTCGTCGGTCGTGTGACACTCGACCGTGCCGTTGGCACGTACGGTCGTGTAGCAGATCTGCGGTGCTCCCCAGGAGGAATGATCCTTGGGACATTGGGGGACCAGCATGAAGAAGTCGCGTTTCTTCGGACCGACCAGATACGGGATCATGTGGTGCAAGTGGGCAAGCTGGTTGATGTTGTCTTCGCCGCACTCGCCAACCCCGTGCAGCCAGACAATCATCGGGTACTTTTTCCCCGGTTTGAAATTGTCCGGCGTATGAAGTCGGAAGTGGACCCACTCGTTTTTGTAACTTCCTTTGTTGTAGCGCAGTGCCATATTGCGGAACAGCGGGATCATGGCCGGGTGAGGTCGCATCCCGTCTTTGTTTTTGCGTGGCGGCAGCTTGGAAATTGCGTCGAGTTGCTCGGCCGTGAGCTTTTGAGGGTCGCCGACCTTTTTATAAGGCAGCCTTTCGATCAGATTTTTTGTGGCCTGCAATTCGTCTTCCTCTATTAAATTACGCCCTATTTCTTTGCTGAAAGGAATGTCCAGTTCGAGTGACACGGAAGCTGGTAATGCCACGGTTTCGGTACTCTGGGCTGGCACGAGGATGCCGTTCGCTGTGGGAAGGTTAGAATGGTAGGTTCTCGTCACCGTCCCGTCGGGATGTTTTTTGATGTCGATGGTTCCTATTTTTTGGGTCCAGGTTACTTCTTTTTCAACCATGCGTTCCTCGCGGGGAAACAGATTCTGTCTGAGAACGTCAATCAAATCTGAAGGCTTATTGTTTTGATCCTTTGTCTTGTTGTACTGCTCCATGACTGTGGATACTGCTTGTGAAATAGTGTTTTCAACCTTTTCCTTATTTTTGGGCAGTTCGATGTCGACCAGTGCGAACGATGGTGTGGCCAAGATGGCAACCATAGAGATGAGCAAACCGGTTGCCCACGCTTTTCTCAAGAATCCTCTCATAACCGTCTCCTTGTACTGAAAACATTTTTGGAAATGAAAAAGGACCACTTTGAGACTCGCTCCTTAAGACCGCCGACCGAAAAGATATGAGTCGTACCCCAGCAAAATGGTTCCGCGTTGTGGACCGTCTCTCGAAAAGAACGATCACCCGTAGGGTACTGCGGCCCATGCCAAACAGCAACCCCCTTATCCGGGTGTTTTTGGTGGTTTTAACAAAAGAATTATCTTCAGAAGAGGTGATGTCAAAAGAGAAAGAGTAGAGAGTTTGGGAAGTTGCTGCTATTCTGCCAAGCCGGAATTGAGACGCGGTCTCTATTCCGGATCCGAATCTCTGCATGCAGAGATTCGGCTTGAGATGCTTTTACAATGAGCACGAAAAAGAACCCTACCGTCGCTCTTTCGGCTCCCCTTGCTTCGCGATCGTCTTTTCACGCGAGCTCAGCGCGACCGCCAGCCAGCCGGAGTCGAGCGTCATCTGGGAGAGATAAAGATCGGCCATCTTCGGATGTTCGGCCAGTTTGGGCGGCACCAGCGGTATCGTACGGTTCTTCGAAAAGACAGTACAGAAAACACCGCGGAGCGTCATTTGCGAGCGGAACGAAACCGGCTCGGCCGTATCGAGTTGTACGACGCCGTCCCGTTCCAGGTAGGTTACCCGTCCTTCACTCGTTGGCTTATAGAAAACGATCACTTCGAAGTCTTTCCATGCCTTCGATTTTCTCCGCAGCTCGGCAACGGACAAGTTAATGCGCAGCCGGCCTTCCTGAAGACGGACACGGATGGGGTCCTCGGCGGCGAAGGTGATCGTCGCGTCGTCATGCTTGCTTGGCGTGTCGGCCAGCTCGGGCCGCTTGAGAACGTCGGCCAGTTTTTTACGAATCTCGGCGACGGTGAACGTTCGACCGTTCAGTTGGAGTCGCTCGATCGCGTTGTTCATCGCCGATTCGTGCACTTGGAAGCTGAGCAGGGCGTCGCTCGGTGCTTTCGGTCGGGTCGTATGCGCACCCAGTTGTCGGATCGAGGCCAGGCGGACTCGCATCACCAGCCGATCGTCGGTCGTTTTCGCCTGGACTAGCGTCGGGCCAAGCATCAGATGGTCCAGCGGAGTGAGAACTTTCTCGTCGAACCGTTTAGCCAACTTGCCGAGCCGCTCGTTCGCTTCCGTCTCGATTTTGTTCCTTGCCCGTGCCATCACCTTGCGTCGGATCTCCGCACGCATCTCGTTTTTCTTCGCATCATGTTGCGAGCGGGCAACATCCCGGACTAACGAACTGATGATAGGTACATCGTCCAGGCTCGTGCGGAGCGAACGCAAACGGGTCGAGTTGCGGACCTCGAGAACATTGGTCGGCATGATTTTCAAGCCATCGGTCGTGATTTCCAGAGGCTTCTGGGCATGGTACCACGAGACCGACCGGTTGCGGAACGTGGCCGGACCACTTCGTGAAGAGGTCGATGCGTCGACTTCGCCGGTCACGTCGATCGCCAAGAGTAGCCGATTGTCGCTCGGGAGCAGTTGGATGCCGACTTCCGTTTCGGTCAAACTCTCGCCACGGACCGGGTTGCCGAGAACCGTGTCGCGGACGGGTGCCAGCTCGGGCGTACGCGGCGGGATGAGGCGATCCATCAAAACCTCGGCCACTTCCACGCGGAAATTCGCGTTCCGATAATGGTTTGTCAACTCTTGTCGTAAGGTCTCTCGCTGAGGATTCTCCGCCAGGGCCAGCCACATGGTTTCGTCGGCCAACTGCTTGCCGACACTGGGCCGGTTCGTCGCTTCGTACAGCTCGAGAAGCTCCAGCAGCCGCCGCCGCGAAATCGGTCCGGCCGCCTCGGCGCGTAACGCGGCTCCCAGCTCGCGAAGCTTGGGCGTTTGAAGAAACGCTTGCTGCTGTTCGTTGAGCCAGACGTCCGACGCACGGGCGATCGCCTTACGGACCACCGCACGGCGCTGGGTCACGCCGTCGGGGTCCTCGATATTGATTTCGGAAAGTTTGGATAGCTCGTCGAGCATCAAGAAATCACGCCACGTTTTCCCGGCCGGATCGGTGGCCAGCAAGGTCTCGACCTCACGGATGGCGTTATCCAGGCGTTTGGGATCGGCTTGCTCAATCGGTTCGGCGACCGTCGCGGAGTCGGTGCTCTTCGTGTCCAGCGGAAGTACGATGCGACAGATCGAGACGCGACGTTGGATCGCGTAGCCCGCCCGACGTAGCTGGTTGGCGTCCTCGTCGGTCATCTTCATCGAGGCCAAGAGGTACGCTTCGTGGACTGCCCGATCGAGCCGATCGCACGCCACGCGCACTTCGGCCGGGGTGCCTGTGGCGGCATGGGCCAACTCTTGAACGCCGGCGATCGTTTCGTTCGCCCAGCTTCGGGCCTGAGAATTATTGAGTTTGGTGATCGCTTCGAGCCGTGTTACAAGCGGTGCAAAAAAAGAAGGGGTCTCGACAGGTTGTGGTTTGTCGGAGGAGAGAGCGCTGTCGGCCGTGTTCGGATCGGCGTCAAGATACCCGACCGTACGAAAAGCGGGGTACGGTTGCGAGCGATTGCTGTGATAGATTTGCGATTCTGCGTTTTGGCAGTGAAAACAGACCACCAGCCCGGCCACACAGCATAGCACCATGTTGAATGGCCGCACATTCCTCCAGGCCATCCTCATCCCCCCTTGTTTTTGGTAATGCGATCTGGTTCAGTACCGCTTTTGACAGCACTCTAGATGCTTCCGGATGGGTATAAATCCCTTCCTTAATCGCCTTATCGGTCAACCCGGTTTTTGATCCATAGTGAGAATGGGTAGAATTTGACGTTTTTTTGTTTTTTGCGGAAAGGACCTTACGCCATTGAATCAATAAGACTTAGAGATTTGCTATTCCTTAAACCCGTGCTTCCCATCTCTCCTATCTTAACCAAGAAAAAACGCTCTTTGAGTTTCTCGCGTACCCTGGATATAATATAAACAGTGGATCATCCCTTGCGATGATGAAATTACCCCCCGATTTCACTAATAGGACCTTACTCGCGTGCTTACCGCTCGACCGAAAGTTGCCGAATTGGTTTTTCGCCTCTATGGACGATCGCTCCATCCCGAGCTGTTCAGTGTCTTGCAGTCTCGGACCGTGGAGCGGAAGCATTATCAG
>JASFHG010000108.1:0-9043 GCA_050123355.1 Planctomycetia bacterium | reverse complement strand
TGATCGAACTTATCAAGCCATGCGACGGTTTGGTTTAAGGGCGTGCTCGGGTTGGAGGTCGGTCGAGCCGCATACTCCTTGAGCATTTTGGGCAGCTCTTTGGCCATCAGACCATCGTAGGCCTTTTTGATTGCCGGATTGTCGACCGCCAGGCGAAGGTTCATATACTTTTCCAAGGTGAGTCGCACGTCGACAAAACAGGCGAGCTCCAAGCCTCGGTGTTGGTCCGAGAGAGCTTGGTTGGCCTTCTTCAGTTGGTCCATGTCCGGCTTGTTGCAAGCGAGGGTCGCGGTGAACTTGTCCCAGTCGAGATATTTTTTCCAGCCCTCGGCGATAGGGTCGCCGATTTTCCGGAATTCATTGTCGAGGTTCTCCACGGCCTTAAGAAGTTCGGTCTTGGCTTGACCGATCTCCGCTTCCGTGATCGGAGTGAAGTGGCCGTCCGCCGCTTTCAGGGCGTCGTTGAGTGCCACAAGGTCTTGGTCTGCAATAGGCTCCGTCGGCGTGTCGGCGGCCGTTACCGGGACGGTAATAAGGAGCAGGGTACAAAATAAAACCGCGCAGAACAGTGCAGAAGCAGCTGGGGAGCGAGGGGTATCCGCTTTCATTTGGGGGTCCTTTCTGCTCCGAGTTGGTATACCAGAGCATAAATACGTTGCTAAAGGGTAGTACAGCCCATTGATCTTAGCCAGCTTACCTGGTAAACCTAGAAGTGCCAATATCAAGATTGATGTAAAAATCTGCAATTTGGGTTGATTTTTCGGATTAGGCTCCCCCGAATGATGCCAAATTGCAACCGATTTTTGGTAATTTGCACGGAACAGCGACCCCCAGCGGCGCTCGATGAGCCCCTATCTTTGGGGGGTGGTTTTGTTCGATTTCACGGTCGGAAAACCGGCCGGTCGAGTCAAAGCATCTACCGGAACCCTAGAAGAGATACCACTTTCCGGAAAAGAAGAGAGAAGACTATGTACACACGATCTGTATGTCTGTTTGGTTGCACCCTGCTGATCGCGGTTGCGATGACCGCTTCCGTCATGGCTCAGGCCGAGTCGACTGTTGCAAAAAGTGAACTTCCGTGGATGACCGACTATGGCAAGGCGATGCTCCAAGCCAAAGCGGAAGGAAAGATGTTGCTGATCGCCTTCTGTGGCGACAAGACCGAGAGCTTCGACGCCTGTTTGGAGCCGGAGATCCTGCAAGACCCGGAGGTTCAGAAGCAGATGGAGTCGTTTTTGCTTTTGAAGTTGCCGAACGACGTGCGGGTCACGATCGAGGAAAAAGAGGTCCAACTGCTCGGACACGCGACGTTTCGCGAGATGTGCAATCGGGCGGGCATCGCGATGGTCGACTTCCGCGACGAGACGGCCAAGCATTATGGCAGCGTCGTAAGCACCTTTCCCGTACTCCGGAACAAGCCGTACAACAAGGACCAGTTCCTGACGATGCTCGGTCTGCCCGCCGGGACGCTGACCCAGCGGACGCTTGTTTACGCCGTGCGAACCCATCCCGAGGGGCCGAAGAGTACCGAGGGGACACTGTCCGATTACTTGACGAGCGAAGCGCTTGCCAGCTCTGACCACCAAGCGAGGATCCGTCTTCAGGGTCACCACAATTGGGAGCGCCGTTTCCATCGTATCTCCGGCCGACTTCCGGCCGGCCTGCAAGCGACCGAGGTGTGTGCCGAGAGCTGGCCGCACGAGGGATTGTTGGTGGCGGCCATCGATTGCGTTCGATGCTGGCACTATTCATCCGGCCACTGGCGTCAGGTCAAAGCCTATCACCGCCTGTGGGGCTACGACATGCGTCGCGGCTCGAACGGCATCTGGTATGCAACCGGCATCTTCAGCCAGCAGCGGTAGCAAGGATACAAGTTTTTTTATCCCAAGCCGGAATTGGGACGATAGTCCCTATTCCGGTTCCGCGCTACGGTTCATCATAGTTTCTTTGATCCGGAATAGGGCACGCTTCGCTGCCCAATTCCGGCTTGACGATGTAACTTTAACTACCTGAGACTCTATAAAAGAAACTTGGGAAGGCGGTCGTAGAGAACCGCTACGCTTCCGGTTCCAACTCTTCGAGATCATCCAACTCGAGTTGGTTTTCCAGCTTGGATATCTCCACACCGAGAGTGGCAAGACGCTCGGGGACGGCGTAGGATTCGACCGTTTCGCGGCCGAGGGTCTGGCGGATGAAGCGGAGTCTGGTCTTGGCGTTTTGGACGACCAGCTTCGCCCGTGCCAGCTCGCCCGTGTAGAGACCGGTCTCGGGCCCCGAGGTCGGGGCGTTGGGTAGTTGCTGGAGGTTGCGGAGCGCCTCTTCGGCCTCCTTCATTTCGTTCGCCGCTGCTTGGACCTCTTCGACCTTTGCCCGCAGCTCGCCCGGCACGTCCTCCTTGGTCAGCTCGAAACCGATCTGGACATAAAGTTCGTCGATCTGTTTGCGAACGTCCACCCGATCGATCACGGTCGGGATAACCTCGCTGGAGCCTTCACAATCTTCGTACACTTCCTCTTCCGTGGCGGCCAGTTTGTGAGACCATTTATTGAGGTCGTCCAGGTTGTCCGGCCCTTTCCGCTCGATTTGAACGTGGGCCGAGAGGCGGACCGACGGGACTCGGGCCGAGATGGTCAGGCGTCCGTTGGTGGCGTATTGATAGTCGACCTCGATCGGCGTCCCTTTCGGCAACCCCGGCGGAAGGTCCTTCACGACACACTCGCCCAACGAGATACAGTGTTCCGGCTGGGGGCTTTCCCCTTCGATCACGGCGACCTTGACGTTTGTCTGGTTCTTCTTCGCCGTCTGGAACCGCTTCACCTTTCGGGCCGGCAACGGGCTGTTCTTCGGGATCAGCGAGACGTTGACTCGTTGCTGGGTCTTGGGGTGCAGTCCGACGACGCCCAGGCTGTGCGAGTTGACGTTGACCAGCTTGATCTTGTTCGGGTCGGCGTTCTCTCCGTTTTCGTTTCGTTCTTTCATGAGCATCGCCGCGTACAGGGCAGCGCCGTGCGCGACCGCCTCGTCGGCCGATTGCGACCGGTCCGGATCCATCCCGGTCAGGCGGCGGAGCATGCCGGCGATCATCGGCATCCGGCTCGAACCGCCGACGGCCAAGACCCGATCGATCGCGTTCCACTCGAGACCCGCCTCGCGAACGACCATTGCCGTGGTCGTTTCGGTCCGTGAGAGGAGGTCTTCGGTGAGCATTTCGAACGTTTCGCGGGTGATCTCCATTTTGAACCGCAGCCCCCGGCACGAACAGACGGCCGTCGTCTTTCGCCGCTCGGTCAGGGCGTGTTTTACCTCTTGGGCAGTGAGCCAGAGCTGGGCCAGGTCGTGGGGATCTTCGCGAGGGTCGATGTCGTGTTCATCGTAGAAAGCTTCAGCGATGTGATCGAGCAGCCGGTGGTCGAAGTCGCGGCCGCCGAGCTGGACGTCGCCATCGGTCGCGATGGTCCGGAACGTGGTCCCGTCGACGTCGAGGATCGTCACGTCGAACGTTCCGCCCCCGAGATCATAGACCAAGAGCCGTTCTTTCGTTGGGATCTCTTCGGGGTGGAGATGATTTTGCATGCGGTGGAAGCCGAACGCCACGGCGGCGGCCGTCGGCTCGTTGATGATGTCGATCACGTTGAGCCCGGCGAGTCGGCCGGCGTCTTGGGTCGCCTTGCGTCGGACCTCGTCGAAAAAGGCCGGCACGGTGATCACGACCTCGTGGATCGGGCCGATCCGCTGCTCGGCGTCCTCTTTGATCCGCTTCAGAAGGAAGGCGCTGAGCACCTCCGGCGGGACTTTGTAGCCGTTGACGTCCCGGTGATAGGTCATCCGCCCGATGTCCCGTTTGAAACAGTCGGCGAAGGCGTCCGGCTCGATCATCGACCCCTTGAGCGCTTCCCGCCCGACGATCACCAGCCCATCCTCGAACGCGATCGCGCTGGGCGTCAGCATATCCCCCAACTGGTTGGGGACCGTGACCGGCCGGCCCGTGCTATCGACGTAGGCCAACGCCGAAAGCGTCGTGCCAAGGTCAATTCCGACCGGCGGTTGGGAGGATTCGGGGACGTTCGCGAAGTCATTCATACGGTCTATTATAGCTAGAACCCTGAAAAAAGCGACAATATAGTTTTTTCAAAATCTATTGGGGTTTGCGAGGAGGAAGGAAAAAGGTTAGTCCTAGGGAGGGGTGGTAGGGTGCGTCTGGACGCACCTTCTGAAAAAACGTTTTCTCTTAAGGTGCGTCCAGACGCACCCTACATCATTCCTTCGGTGTATGTCTTAAAAAAGGTTCCTGGCACCTTTTTCTCCCTCGAGCGGATTTATCCGCCGGTTTCATCCCCGCGATTTGGTATCTATTTTGAAACCGCGCTGTGTTATTGTGTTGGAAGGATTTTGCGAAAAGCGCTACCCTTTTACCGTTGTTTCGGTAGATCGCGGACATAAAGTCACGCGGCTAACGAACGCGAACACGGTTCGATATGTTTTTACGTTACTCTTTTGGTGTAATCTGAAGCAGCGTGCTTTCCGAGTCGGTGCCGGGCAGGGGGTAAGCGGCGAGGCGGCGGAGGGCCAGCTTCGAGAGCAGGCCGAAGTGACGCGATTCGCCACGCTCCTCGACCCAGCGGGGGCCTTTGATCAGAAGCATGCGCCCGAAGCGGTCCCAGTGGGGCTCGAACCAGCGGAGCAGTTTCGGCATTGCCGCGACGGCCCGAATCGTGAGCGTGTCGACCACCTTGAGGTCGAGCGTTTTGTTCTTGTTCTTTCTCGGCCCTTTCTTCTTGGAGTCCAGAAAGTCCTGGGCTCGACCGGCGAAGACATGGACCGGAAGGCCTAGCTCCTTGACGATCTCGATCAGGATCTTCGACTTCTTACCGACCGATTCGGCCATCGTGACCTTCAGGTCGGGCCGGAGGATCGCCAGGACGATACCCGGCACGCCGCCGCCGCTGCCGACGTCGAGGATCCGCTCCCCTTCGGCCAACTGATCGGCGAGGACCCGGCTGTCGACGATGTCGCGCGAGACGAATTTCTCATAGTCGGTGTGCCGCGTCAGGTTGACCTTCGTGTTCCAGTCCCAAAGCAGTTGGCAGTAGCGGTCGAGCTGCTCGACCTGATCGTTGGGGAGATGGATTTCGTGTTGTTGTAGGGCTTCGTGTAGGGACATAAAAATTTTCGGTTTTTGGTGAATGTAGGTGTTGTTTAGCCGCCGAACGGCGTTCGGCGAGTTTTGAATGTCCTTACCAAACACGACGGACGTTGTCCGTCGGCTAAACCGGTGAAGGAAATGGAACTACTGAATTTATTTTTCCCTGGAAGCGGTGGTGGTTTTAGACTCGGGTTTGGCTTTGGGGAAATGATAATCGATGCGGATCAGGGCGATCGGGGCGTGGTAGGTGAAAGTATAATCGTCCGGCCGGCCGTCGATCTTGAAGCGGTAGATCAAGTCGATGCTGTTGGCCGTGCGGTTGTCGGTCTCCATCCCGGTCGGCTTGATCGGTTTCGGGGGTTTTTCTTCTTCTGCCTGCTTGGACGGGGTCAGGTAGGCCTTGTTGTCGAAGAACCAGCCGCGGTAGGACTCCAGGGCGTCGTAGGTCTGAGTATAGCGGAGTCGCAGGGCGAGGCGGAGCTCCTCCTTTTCCTGTCGGACGTTCAGCAACTCGAGCGTGACCTGCGCGAAATTTTGCTTCCGCTTATCCCGATCGGCCAGCGGGAAGCGGAACGCTTGCTTCGGGCCGGGGATCAGACCGGTGATGCTGCCCGTGAGGCCCGACTCGGCAGGCGTGGACGGGGCGGGGACGGTCAGCTCGGCCGAGATCGTGTCGAACGCCGGGTTTAGCTCGTAGGTGCCCGCCGAGGTGCCGTCCGGCCCGTCGAGTTGGAGCTTCAACCAGATCGGCTCCAGTCGCGGCTCCCAAACGATTTGCAACTCTTGCTGATGCCCCTTTTTCTCATGGATCGTCAGCAGTAGCGGCCCGATCGGCAGGCGTTCTTCGACGGTTGTTTCTTTCGGCAGAGGCGCGAGCTCGACCGAGCGGTGGCCGGCCCGGGTGACGATCCGCAGGCCGTGCCGTTCGGCGATCTGAAGGAGCGTCTGCCAGAACGTTTGGTGGCTGAGCTTCTGGGCGGCAATCGGCGTCTTGCCGGTCTTTTGCGAGGTGGAGACCGGGTTGCCGGTCTGCTGCCGGAGCGTTTCGAGCAGTTTGTCGAGCGGCATTTCGGCCTGTTCGAACGTGGCCCGGCTCGGCCGGCTCCAATCGGCGGCGACCTGTTTTTGGAGGACACTTTTAATCCGGGCGATCCGCATTTCGGTCTCGGGCGAGAGGGGCGTCTCGTCGCCGGGGAGCATCGGTAGGACGCGTGGTCCGGCCGCTTGCAGTGATCGCTCGGCCGCTTCCCGCTCGGCCAGCTTGGGCGAATCGAGTTGTTGGATGAGCTGCTGCAGGTCGTCGCCCGAAAGCGGAGCGGCCAGCAGAACGGCCCAAAGTGCGAGGATTTTCATGCTCGTATCAGGATTTCCGATGTTTTTGTGTTGGACTCTCTACTAGTTTACCCCATTATATCCATCTCCCGGAAGGCATTGCTGAATAAAAAAACGGTTTTGTTTTTGCTTGCAAAATCTGCCTTTATTATGAAGTGTTACGGCGGGAATGACGCGAGGTGTTATGGAGTGTGCGACGAAGGGCCTGCCGAGAAAATGGAGCTCTTTGCTCAAAGAGACGTTGCCCCCGCTGGCAGTGACCATCGCGGGCTTTATAATAAATGAGATACTGGAAGAATCGTCCTTGTTTTTGGAGCGAAGAGGAGCTTATGAGTCTGGACTTTGATCTGAGCCAATATGGTATCACCGTTTCGCGTGTCTTTCGTAACCCGACCGTCGCGAAGTTGTATGAAGACGCGGTTATCTATGACAGATGTAAAATTACTTCGGCCGGGGCGTTGCTGACCGACTCGGGCGAGAAGCGGGGGCGGAGTCCCAAGGACAAGCGGATCGTCGATCACCCCGATTGCTCCGACGATATTTGGTGGGGCGATATCAATATCAAAATCAACGAGACGTCGTTCTTTATCAACCGCCAGCGCTCGATCGACTATCTCAATATGCGTGAGCGGCTCTACGTGATCGACGGTTTCGCCGGTTGGGAAGAGGGGCGTCGACGCAAGTTTCGGGTTATTTGTGCACGCCCCTACCACGCTTTGTTCATGCGGAACATGCTGGTCCGACCGACCCCCGACGAGCTGGCCGCGTTCGGGACGCCCGACTACGTGGTCTTCGAAGCCGGTCCGTTCCCCGCCGACCCGGCCACGCCCGACCTGACCAACAACGTCAGTGTGAATATCCACTTCCCACGCGGCGAGTTCGTGATCCTCGGCTCCCAGTACGCAGGCGAGATCAAGAAGGGGGTCTTCACGATCATGAACTACCTCATGCCGAAGGAAGGCGTCCTCTCGATGCACTGCTCGTGTAACGAAGGGGCCGACGGCGACGTGTCGCTCTTCTTCGGGCTGTCGGGGACCGGCAAGACGACCCTCTCGGCCGACCCGGCCCGGCTGCTGATCGGCGACGATGAACATTGCTGGACCGACCAGGGTATCTTCAACATCGAAGGGGGTTGCTACGCGAAGATCATCAACCTCTCGGCCGAGAACGAGCCGGATATCTACCGCGCGATCCGCTACGGGACCGTTTTGGAGAACGCGATCCTCGACGAGGACACGCGTGAGGTCGACTATGAAGACGGCTCGCTCACGGAGAACACGCGGGCGTCTTACCCGGTCGAGTTTATCGACAACGCGAAGATCCCCTGCGTGTGCGGCCATCCGAGTAACGTGATCTTCCTGACCTGCGACGCGTTCGGCGTCCTGCCGCCGGTGAGCTGCCTGACGCCCGAACAGGCGATGTACCACTTCATCAGCGGCTACACGGCCAAGGTCGCCGGGACCGAGGTCGGCATCGTCGATCCGGAGGCGACCTTCTCGGCCTGCTTCGGCGCGGCCTTCCTCGTCTGGCACCCGGCCAAGTATGCAGAGATGCTCGCCGAGCAGATGAAGCAGCATGGCGCGAAGGCGTGGCTGGTCAACACCGGCTGGACCGGCGGCCCGTTCGGCGTCGGCCACCGTCTCTCGATCAAGCATACCCGCGCGATCATCGACGCGATCCACAGCGGCGAGCTGGCCAACGCGCCGACCGTCGACGACCCGCGTTTCGGCCTGGCCGTCCCGACCGAGTGCTCCGGCGTCCCGTCCGACGTCCTCGACCCTCGCACCACCTGGTCCGACCAGACGGCCTACGACGCCCAAGCCGACAAGCTGGCCAACCTCTTCCGTGAAAACTTCAAGCAATACGAATCCGGCGCCAGCGCCGCCATCAAAAACGCCGGCCCAAAGTAGGGTGCGTCCGGACGCACCGTGTGTTTGCTTGCGATTAAAAAAACGCCCCTTGTGGGCATAATTACATAGCCTGGGGCAACGCCCCAGGAATGAGATCTCCCTTGTTGTTTTTTCAGGCCTACGATCGGCGGCTACAGCCGCCGATCGTAGGCTGGGAAATTTGTTTTTACTCTTCCGTCACCAGGGGCGTTGCCCCTGGCTATGAAATTGAACCCCTTACGGGGTTAATAACATGACCGGACTTGAACGAACACTCGCTTTCATTAAAGGCCAACCAGTCGATCGTGCGCCGTTTCATCCGATTGTGATGCGGTTTGCGGCTCGGTATGCGGGCGTGAAGTATCGCGACTTTTGTCTTGACTATCGGGCGAAGTGCGAGGCCATGATCCGGACGGCCGAGGATTTCGGGAACGATTGGGTTACGGTCATGTCCGACCCGTATGCCGAGGCCGAGGCTTTTGGTGTCAAGGTCGAGTATCCCGAAGATTCGTTGCCGTTGGACAAAGGTGGCCACCTGCCCGATCTCGCGGCCGCCGCCCGTCTGGAGCCGGTCCGTACGCACGACCATCCGCGGATGGTGAACCGTCTTGATGAAATCCGCGAGTTCAAACGTCGGGCGGGTGAGAAGTATTTCATCGTCGGCTGGGTCGAAGGGCCG
>JASFHG010000107.1:0-9087 GCA_050123355.1 Planctomycetia bacterium | reverse complement strand
AGCGGTCAGAAGGTTTTCCCATCCGATGCACGTGGCTATGACGCGAGGTTTTTTCGCATCGGCCAGCGCGCCGCCGTAGGTCAGGGGCGTTTTGGTCATCAGACGCGTGGCCGCTTCGGGCGTCACGGCGAAGACGAGCGTATCCTTGCCGAGGCCGACCGTCGGCTTGACTTCGGCGTGGACCGGGCAGTCCGACGGCAGCGGGAAGACGTACATCGTCCCGGCATCGTTCTTGACGGTCTTCGGCTCGGGCAGCTTGGTTTTGGGCATGTCGTCGCAGTTCTCGACCGCGATTTTGACCCCCTTGTTGATCAGCTTCCAATAGCCTTCCAGGGCATCGTCCATGAGGTCTCGGTCCTTGACCGCGAGGATGATGGCCGGTTCGAGCATCGGCATCGACTGGTCAATGTCGGGGATCGTACTCAGCGTCAACTCGGCGTCGAGTTGGATTCCAAATTCACCACCGAAGGCGGGCAGGAACTTTTCCCGCGTGATCTTGTGGAACTCTTTGCCGAGCGGGCCGAACAGCTCCATGTGCTCTTTGTATTCGGCCTGTTCTCGCTTTGACATGGTCGGCACGGCGTATTTCTCGAAATATTTATGGCCGACGCCCAGCCAGTAGACGATTGCGTCGTAGGTCTCCACGTCCAACGGGCAGGCCGCGACGATACCCAGGATCGGCGAGCCACCGAGGTGGTTTATCAGTTCGAGCGGTTTGTTGTCCGGGTCGCCGGTTCTCCATTGGAAGCAGTATCCTTCGCTGCCGGTCGGGGTCATGTAGCCGATCGAAGCGGTTGCACCCACCGTGGGCCAGACCTTTTTGAGCTCTGCGTGGAGCTTGGTCACGTCTTCGCGGATTTCGGCCTTGGCCTGATCGTTCAGTTCTTTTGCGCTGTCGAGGGCCGTGTTGGCCATCTTCACGCCGAAGTCCAGATCGTCGTCGCCGGTGGCGAGCAGGCAGGCAAGATCCTTGCTCGCGTAGCTGATGTCCGTGACCGGCTTATCGGCGTACGGTTCGAGTTTGGCCATTTCGGGCCGGTTCACGAGGGTGGCCTTGTGGTGGCCGAATTTTTCGATCGCTTCGGTCGATGAGCCGATCGAGGCGAGCAGGTAGTCCCCTTTGGTGCCCACCGCGATGACCAGGTTCTCGCTTTTGAGCTTTTCGATTATTTTGGCGGCATTTTCATCCTCTTCGGCCATTTTTTGGATTTCCGGTTCTTCGTCGAAGGGGATCAAGTTGCCGGAGAGCTTCAGCACGAGGAAGGTGCCGCCGTCGATCTGCTTACGTGCGAGGACGCCGGACAGGTCCAGTTCGGGTTCTTGCGAGGCGATTCCCATCATGGCCATGCTGAGGATGAATTCGAGCTTGCCGAGGTTGAGTTCGGCCCGATCGGTGTCGTCCAGCTTCGAGCCGAAGAGGATCGTCGGGACTTTAATATCGTCGATATTCTTGACCAGAAGTTTGGCGACCTCTTTCATCTGGTCCTTTTTTTGATTTTGCATCTGGTCCAAGAGTTTTTGGATTTCTTCCATGTCCCTCGACTCTGAAAGTTTCATGCGAAGTTTAGGACTCTTCATTTCGCTTTCGAGCCCCGAAAGTTGCGAGAGCCGTTGCACCTTTTGGAAGAGAGCAATCGTCTTTACCAGCGAGGCGTCGCCGTAGATAAACGCTTCGTCGTCGAACATGTCGCCGAGCAGGGCCAGCAGGTCTTGGGTCTGGGGATCCTGGAGCATCATGTTTACTTTATTGGCGGGGGATTGGGGCTCCTCTTTTTGTTTTTCGTAGGTTTTCAGAGCCAATTGAACGCCGGGCGATTGCATCAGCTTGGCCCACGCGCGGCTCTTGCCGATCGCTTCGATCTGCTCACCGCCCCGAAACATGCCCAGGTAAAAAGCGGCATCTTCGGGAACTTGGTTGAGCGAGGTATTCAGGTCGGCCAGTTTCTGGTTTTCGGCGGCCTGGGCAGGTACGACGAGCAGAGCGGCTGCAACCATCAACAGAGCCGTTGCTATAAGAGGCATACGATGTTTCATTTTCTTTCTCACTTTCTTCTTAGAAGATCATACGAAACAAGAGCTCGTTCCGAATCGGTGTCGAGCGTTTGTGATACGAGTTTTGGTTACCTTTCCAATATAAAGTATTGTACAACCCATAGAAGGCATTTCCGGGGAAATTTTGCACAATTTTTCGACATTTTATGGGGGGTGTTTGGACCGACTCCTGTTCGGGCGGCGAAAAAAACGGGCACCCCGATTGGATTCTGGGAGGTTTCCGAACCGAGATGCCCGTAGGGTGGTATTGTTGAAGCGCGGCCAGCGTCTTAGTCGATATCTTCGATCTTGACCTGACTGTGCTTGATGGTGACGTTTCCGTCGTAATAACTTTCGACGGTGACGTTTTTGACCACCGAGAGTACCTCGAGGATCGTTTTGAACTGGGTCCGAATCGCTTCGGGCGTCAGGGGTGATTTCTGGTCTTGTTTTTTGAGACCTTCCTCCACGGCGAACATGACCCACGGCGTGGCCGAGGTGACCAGGTTGTCCCATGCGAAACATCCGGCCACGACTCGCGGTTTCTTCGCGTCGGTCAACACGCCGCCATAGGTCAGGGGCGTTTCTTTCATCAGTCGCTCGGCCGCTTCGGGCGTCATGGCGAAGACGAGCGTGTCCTTGCCGATACCGACGGTCGGCTTGACTTCGGTGTGGACCGGGCACTTCTTCGGCAGGCGGAAGATGTACTTCGTGCCCGTCTTGCCTTCGACCTCTTTATACTTGGGCATCTTGGCGTTGGCCATCTTGTCGCACTTGGTTTTCGCGACTTCCAGAGCGTCGCCGATCGCCTCCCAGTAGGCGTCCAGGGCGTCTTCCATGAGGTCCCGGTCCTTGACCGCGAGGATGATGGCCGGTTCGAGCATCGGCATCTCTTGGTTCACCTCGGGCAGCGTGCTCAGCGTCAACTCGGCGTCGAGTTGGATCGCAACCTCGCCACCGAAGGCGGGCAGGAACATCTCGCGGTTGATTTTATGAATCTCGGCGACGATCGGGCCGAACAGCTCGATGGCTTCCTTGGTTTTCGCCTGCTTTTCTTCCGGCATGTGGGGGATGCCGTACTTCTTGAAGTATCCCCAGAAGATGTCGCCCCAGCCGACCACCATGTCGTAGGTCTCGACATCCAACGGGAAAGAGACGACGAGCCCCAGGATCGGCGAGCCGCCCAGGTGGTTGATCAGTTCGAGCGGTTGCTCGGCCGGGCCGCCGATCGCCCAGGAGAAAACGTACTGTTCCTGGCCGGTCGGGGTCATGTAGCAGACCGAGGAGATCGCGCCCGGTTCGGGCAGGATGCCTTTGACTTCCTTCGCGATTTTCGTCAAATCGACGAGGATCTGGTCCTTGTCCTTTTGCGAGAACTTTTCCTTTTCAAGGGCCTTGGCCGCGTGTTTCAGCGCGATGTCCGCGTCCTTCTTATACGCGAAGTTCAGCGTCGTCAGCGCTTTGCTCCAGTAGGTGATTTCCGTGATCGGCTTGCCGACGTACGGCTCGATTCGGGTCATCTCCGCGCGAGTGACCAAGGGCGTTCCTTGGCCGAACTTCTTCAGCTCGTCGAGCGAGGGACCGATCGAGGCGAGCAGGTAGTCGCCCTGAACGCCAATCGCGATGACCAGCTTTTCCTTCTTGAGTTTTTCGATCACCTTGCGGACGTTCTCGTCATTTTTGGCGATCCTCATCAATTGGTGATTCTCTTCCCAAGGGATCATATCGCCGGTGATCGTGACGACCAGGAACTTGCCTCCGTTGATCTCCCGGCGGGAAAGCACGCCCTGAAAATCCTTGTCGGGGTGCTGCGAGGCGATCCCCATCACGCCCATACTGAGGATGAACTCGAGCTTGCCCATGTTGAGCTCGGCCCGTTTCGTGTCACTGAGTTTCGAGCCGAAGATGACCGAAGGAACGGTCAAAGCGTCGAGATTCTGGGCTGCGAATTGATAGATCGGTTTGGCGGTTTGCCGGTTTTCTTTGCTGTGAAGTTCTCGAATTTTCTCGAAAAGCGCTTCTTTTTCTTCCGGATCGGACGTTTCTTGGATTTGTTCGATAATCTTACGAACTTCTTTGTAGAGTTCTTTTTGTTCTTTTTTGTTATGACCAAATTCACGATGGCTAAGCCGCTGGAGCTTTTGCAAGAAGGAAAGCGTCTTGACCAGCGATTGGTCGGCATAGAGGAACGCCTCGTCGTCGAACATGTCGGCCAATAGTTGCAACATGTCTTGCGTCTGGGCGTCTTCGAGCATCAAGGCCGCTTGAGCAGCCGGAGAATTGGGATCCTCTTTCTGTGTTTCGTACGTTTTCAATGCCAACTGGACCGCGGGCGACTCCATCAGCTTGGCCCAGGCGCGGCTCTTGCCGATCTTTTCGATCTGCTCGCCCGTCCGGAACTTGCCGTAATAGAACGACACATCGTCCGGCACCCGGTTCAGCGAGGTATCCAGACCGGTCAGCTTCGCGTTTTCGGCAGCCTGTGCCGGCAAAACGAGGGTGGCGATCGCCACGATCAGTAGGGTTGTCCCCAGGTGGGACATCAGGGGCATACGACGTTTCATTACTTTTCTCCTTCTCCTTATTCAGGAACTCAACCACCCAATCATAGAACATGGATACGCAACATATATACGCATGACACCCCAAGATACGTATTTTTGAGTGGTTTTGCGTCGGAATCGGCGGCCGATCGGCCCTGCGTCTGACGCAATCCGAAAGTAGATTCGCCCGAGAGAAACGGATATTGGGTCGAGGAAAAGAAAAAAATGAGAAAAAGAGAGACCCCTCGGCAGGGGGTGCTCTGCTCGGTCCAAGCCGGTTCCGATTTCGATCCGGCCCTCTGCTGCGCAGAGAACCGGCTTGGGAGGAGAATGGAAACGTTTTTCGTTCTGCCAAACGCCGAACAAGCTCGGCGGCTAAAAGGTGCGTCTCGACGCACCCTACAAAAAGAACCACCACACAAAAAGAACTACCACAAACGTCTGCCATCGACCACATGTGAGCGGGAAAAATCTTGCCCCCGCGTCAGCGACCAACGGGAGCGGTTTCTTGCTCTGGTGCGTTTAGCACCAAGAAATTACCTTTCGATCTCATAACGGCGGATTTTGCGGTCGAGGGTCGAGCGCTCGATGCCGAGCAGCTTGGCCGCTTGGCTTTTGTTCCAGTCGGTATGGTCGAGGGTCTGGCGGATGTGCTCCGCTTCGAGATCGGAGAGGGAGAGTGGGTTGAACGACGCCTCGATCGGTCGGCCCTGCTCGTCGGTCGGGACGATCTCGCGGGTGTCGCCCGAGGTGGACAGGTTGGAGAGCAGGAGGTCCTCTTGATCGACCTGATTGCCGGTGCAGAGGACGACGGCCCGCTCGATCACGTTCTTGAGCTCGCGGACGTTGCCCGGCCAGCGGTAATTGAGCAACTGTTGCATGGCTCGATCGGTGTACCCTTCGATCCGGCGACCGGTCTCGGCGACGAACCGCTTGAGGAAGTAGTCGGCCAGCCGCGGGATATCCTCCATCCGCTTTCGCAGCCCGGGCACGACGATTTCGAGTACGCGGAGCCGGAAGAAGAGGTCGCGGCGGAACAGGCCGTTGGTCACGTCCGCTTCGAGGTCTCGGTTGGTCGCGGCGATCACGCGGACGTCGACCGTGATCGGTTTGGTCCCGCCGACTCGCTCGAACGGATGGCCTTCGAGCACGCGCAGGAACTTCGCCTGGATGCCGGGGCTCATCTCGCCGATCTCATCGAGCATGAGCGTTCCCTTGTCGGCCGCTTCGAACTTGCCGATCTTGCGATCGGTCGCACCGGTAAACGCACCCCGCTCGTGGCCGAACAGCTCGCTGGCCAGCAGGTCTTCGGAGAGGGCCGCACAGTTGAGGCAGACGAACGTGTTCTTGCTCCGCATGCTCGAGTAGTGGATCGCGCGGGCGACCAGTTCTTTTCCGACGCCGCTCTCGCCACGGATCAGGACAGTCGCGTTGCTCGACGCGGCACGCGCGATCTCTTCGGTCACGCGGCGGATCACGGGCGAGTTGCCGACGATCTCGCTTTGAACGCCGAGCTGTTCGCGGAGCTGGATGTTTTCGTCTTGGACTTGGGTCAGGTTCTCGGCCAGCTCTTGTCGCTGGTGTAGGTTTCGTAGCGCGACGGCCACCGTGTCGGCCACCGCCAGCGTATACTCCAAATCTTCCGGGTCGGGCACCTGCTCTTCGCTGGTCGAGTAGAGGTGCAGCAGGCCGAGCAACTGGTCCCCTTGCCGGATCGGGGCGCAAATGACGCTCGTCGCGGTGATCTGGCCCTTGCTGTCGCGGCTGCCGAGCATGCTGTCGTCCATGATGTTTCGGGCGAGCACGGCTTCTCCCTCTTGCAGCACGGTCGTGGCGAGGAAGTTGGAGACCGGTTGATAGTTGTCGTTGCCGCTGGTCCGCGAGGCGATCAGTTCCAAGTCGGTGCCGGTCGGACGTTTTTTACTGTCGCCGCGAAGCAAAAACAGCCCGCCGGTGTCGGTCGCCGTACTGTCCAAAAGACCTTCGAGTGCCACATTGGCCATTGTTTCCGGGTCGGGGACCTGGGCCAACTCGAACGCGAGCCGGCAGAGCTTGGCCGCTTTGCCGCGTGCGACCGTGGGCGAGTCGTCGCTCCCTTCGGCCGGGCCGAGGTACTTGGTCTTGCCGCGACGGTGCGTGATCGTCGTCGGGTGGAAGTCGGGCGATTGTTGGACGCTGGGTGAGCTGTGGATGTTGGCCGGGTCTTCTTCGGCCGGTAACGGGGTTTTGATTTCGGTACGTGTTCGGGCTCCGGTGGTCTTGGGATCGTCGAACGCGTCGGAAAGACGATGGACAAAGACCAACTGCGACTGCCCCACTCGAATCGCGTCGCCCGGCTGCAAGGCCCAGTCGGTCGTGATCCGCTGCTCACCGACCATGGTTCCGTTTCGACTGTCCAAATCGCGCAAGATCCACTGGCCGGCCGAGTAGAAAATCTCGGCATGGTTGCGGCTGCACCGGTCATCCTTGATGATGATTTGGCTGGTGGCGGCGCGACCGATCGTGACCGCTTCCCCCGGTACGAGCCGGAAGACGTCGGACCACTTTACTCCGTCGCGAATTACGAGATAGGCGAGTTTAGACAATAGCGAGCCTGCTTGTTTTGGCTAAATTTTCTGTTATAATTTATCGTGCGAGCATACTTGGACCCTTGCCGAGGCACCAAGGCATGCCCGCTTTGGGTGGAAATTTATAGTATCCGCTCTTTTTAGCTTATACTGACAGGGGTTGGTCAAGCAAGGGGTTGTCATGGTGGAAACGGGCCGAAAACGTACCTCTTAAGGGGTAAAGGGTAGTTTAAATTGTAAAGATAGGAAGGCAATTCCTTGCAGAAAGGTGTTGCAAAGGCTACATTTAGAAGTCTAAGGGAAGATTTTGCGCTTCGAGACACAGCCAATGTCCACTTGTGCCGATTATACGGAATGCGTGGCGTTGTTTTTGATAGATAATAGATTGACTTTTTACTCAGGGTAGGCGGTTCAACCGCGATCGGACGATCGGCCGATTTGTTGGATGACCTATCCAAAATTTCGTGAACAGGAGAAAGCATATGCGCAGCATCGTTAACTTGCCCGCTGCACGTTTCGTTCCTCGCTTGGTACTCGTGTGTTTGTTGATTATGGTTTTGACCTCGGCGGCGATGTCCCAAGGCTTCGGTGGATTTCGAGGAGGTCGAGGTCGAGGAGGTCGAGGAGGTCGAGGTAATTTTGGCGGCGGCGGCGGTGGCGGCTATGGCGGGGGCTATGGCAGTGCGGTCGGTGGAGTTCTTGTGGGAACCGATGGGATCTTGCAGAACGCGACCCAAGACGATACGGGCCGGCTCCAAAAAATGATGGAGGAAATCCTCCAAACGACTCCGGCCGACATGAAAACGTTTACGCCGATGCGTAAGATTTCGCTTCGCAAGTTGGAAGCGACGCTCAAGGAACTGAAGGAGAGTGGCAAGCAGATTCCCCACGACATCTACTTCCTCAGCGGCCTTCAGCAGATTCAGTATGTTTTTGTTTGTCCTGAGCAAAAGGACATCATCCTTGCCGGGCCGGCCGAAGGTTGGAAGATCGGTAAGAATGGGATCGTCGTTGGCCAGACGACCGGTCGGCCGGTGATGACGATCGACGACCTGCTCGTCGCACTTCGTACGGCCAAGGACGCCCAGCGGCAAGCGATCAGTTGCTCGATCGATCCGCGGCCCGAGGGATACGTGAAGCTGCAGCAGTACTTCAATACCAAGAGTACGATGGGGAATCCGGAGGTAACGATCGCCAATGTCGAAAAGGCGCTCGGTCCCCAGAAAATCACCGTCACCGGGGTGCCCGCCACGAGCCACTTTGCCCGCGTTTTGGTCGCGGCCGACTTCCAAATGAAGCGGATCGCGATGGGCTTCGAGCCGTCGCCGGTTCGAGGGCTGCCCAACTATCTCAACATGCTCAAGGTCAGCGGGATGAACAATTCGAGCGTCATGCCACGTTGGTGGCTTGAGCCTCGTTACGAGTCGGTCATCCGCAGCCCGGACGGCCTGGCATGGGAGCTCAACGGAGCTTCGGTCAAGGCGATGACGGATCAGGATTTCTTCAAGGCCAACGGCTCTAAGGAGAATATCGGCAAGCCGAACCCGGTCGCGCAACGTTGGGCCGATCTGATGACCAAGAAGTTCGACAAGCTGGCCATCGCCGATCCGATCTTCGGCGAGTTGCGTAACTGCATGGAGCTGGCGGTCGCCGCGAGTTTGATCGTTCGCGAGGACCTGCCCCAGCGGGCCGGCTGCGATATGAGCATGCTCATGAGCCCGAAGGAGATTGAAGTGGATGTCTTTGACGCTCCGAAACAGGTCGATACCCAAGCGAATTTCGTGAAGCGAGGACGCAATTATATCATCAGTGCCTCGGGTGGTGTTCAGATCAACACCCCGGCACTTTTGAAGGACATCAAGACGTCCGAAAATTTGGCCAAGGTTCGCACCAAGGCCGAAAAGACCGAAACCAAAAACTGGTGGTGGAACTAACTCGCACCGGTT
>JASFHG010000106.1:0-9110 GCA_050123355.1 Planctomycetia bacterium | reverse complement strand
AGGCTACTTTACGATATTCCCACGGATCGGGTGTCCACGTTTTTCGTAGGCACCCGTTTTGTGCTGTCCGGCAATATTATTTGATTCCGATGCATTTGGTAATTCGCATGTGACCGTTTTTGGGGCGCAGAGCGATTTGTAAGCAATGTGGAGGCTTCAATGGTTTGTCGGAGGCTGATGCAGGGGTGTAGCTCAATTGGCAGAGCACTGGTCTCCAAAACCAGGGGTTGAGAGTTCGATTCCCTCCGCCCCTGCCATTTTTCAGCCGTGAAAGTTTTAATGAAAGGAAGGTCGCGTGGATCTTTCTTTTATGGGAAACGAAGTTAATCCAAATTTTTAAACGTGTGCAAGAAAGCGATCCGGTGAGCTCATTTTTTCGAGAGCTGTTTGCCTTTGGCATTTATAAGCGAAACCAGGGACGAATTTGTCGTCAGATAACCTTTGCGGCGATTGCCATTACCTTTGCGCTCGGGTTTTATAGCCTGAGCAAGACGTGGATTGATTATCCGCTTGAAGTTCGGTATGGCGTCCCCGGCATTTTGTTTTTGTTGGGATTGTGGGTATCGTTCCGAGTGGTGAATGTGCCCGCCTTTGCCGATTTTATGATTGCCGTGGAAGCAGAGATGAACAAAGTAACGTGGCCAACCCGCACCGAGCTGTTTAGAGGCTCGGCCGTCGTGTTGATCACGATAGTCTTCCTTTCAGCAGCTTTGTTCTCTTTCGATTTCTTTTGGCAGTTTTTTTTCAAGAAGGTCCTTCACATCCTATAAGGGTATGGATCTGGTTTTTGTCGCCGTCCTCGTTGGGAGGGTTGCGGTTGTTGAGCGTTATGCCAAACGCGAGAGAAAAGCCAGTCAGTGTATAGCCTAATAGAACTTAAGTCTTTTTTGAGTTGCTCTTTTGAAAGCAACCCAATCAAAGATCGCTAGGAGAGTCAACGTGACCGAGGAAGTCCAGAACGATACGAGCCAGCCAACTTCTAATGGTGGTGAAAAGTCGGACAACATGCAGTGGTATATCTTGAAGGTGCAAAGCAACCGCGAGGAATCGATCCGCGACGGTCTGCAGCGTCGGGTTGCCATTGCCGGACTGGATCAACATTTTGGCCAGATCATTGTCCCGATCGAAAAGGTTACTGAAGTCAAGAGTGGCAAAAAACGCATTGTCAAGCGAAAGCTGTACCCCGGCTATCTGGTGGTCCAGATGGAGATTACCGACGATACGTGGTTTTTGGTCCGCGAGACGCCCGGGATTGGCGATTTCACCGGAGCAGCCGGCAAGCCGACTCCGATGCTTCCGCACGAAGTGTCGCGGATTGTCACCGAGATGGAAGAAAAGACCGAAGAGGCCCCGAAACTTCAGATCGGGTTCTTGGTCGGGGATCGCGTGAAGATCAACGAAGGAACTTTCGAAAACTTCGAAGGCGAGGTAGAAGCGATCGACAATGCCAGCGGCCACGTGACGGTGATGATCAACATTTTCGGTCGCAGCACTCCGGTCGAGCTGGAATACTGGCAGATCGAGAAGATATAAATCTTGCCATTTCGTTCTAACGCGTGACAAGGTCAGGATTTATTGATTTTCCCCCTTCCGGTGTCGAGAATTCCCGAATTTTCTCCCCAATTTTTCTCCCGCAGGGGTTGCATACCTGGCTTTCCTCACGGTATGATATCCGGTTTCCCATCTGTGAGGTGGGGTAAAATACGAAGAAAACGTGCCGAAAGTCCCTTTTTCGGTCGAGTATATACGAATCCGGCCTGGTTGGTTGCTCGGCTTGGGTTGAAGAAATCACGAAATTTGAAATTGGTAATGGAAAATGGCGAAGCAACTCGTTGATCAGGTGAAGTTCCAGGTGCCCGGCGGCCAAGCGACTCCGGCCCCTCCGGTCGGTACGGCTTTAGGTCGTTTCGGTGTGAACTTGGGCCAATTTGTGCAGCAGTTCAATGATCGCACGAAAGATGCGGGCGGAATGCCGATGCCGGTCGTCGTTCGGGTCTATAACGATCGAACGTTTGAATTTGACGTGAAGAGCCCTCCCGCGGCCGCGTTGTTGAAGAAGGCGGCCGGGATTGCCAAGGGGTCCGGGGTTCCGAATAAAGACAAGGTCGGAACCGTGACCGTCGCGCAGCTCGACGAGATCGTCAATATGAAGATGCAGGACCTCAATGCACGCAGTGTCGAAGAGGCACGAAAGTTGATTGCAGGGACGGCCCGAAGCATGGGCTTGCTCGTTGAGGGCTAGTTGGCCGACTTCACGCGAGTATCTTCGGTTTAGGAATCAAAATGGAGCGACACATCACCCCGGGTGTTGCCTGTAAATGAAGGGGTACCGCCGGATGACAGTCGGTGGCGGCCAAGTTACGGGTCGAGAGTCATACGAAGAAAATATGGTCAAAAAGTCGAAGCGATTTCGCGCGATGGCTTCCAAGGCGTCCGAGACGCCGATCTCTTTGTCGGAAGCGGTTGCGAAGCTGAAAGAGTTTAACACGACGAAGTTCGACCAGTCGGTCGAAATCCACATGCGACTGGGCGTCGACCCGAAGCAGGCGGACCAGATCGTCCGCGGCTCGGTGATTCTGCCGCATGGGATCGGGCGTACCGCACGCGTCGTGGTCTTTGCCAAGGGCGATAAGGTTGATGAAGCACTCGAAGCGGGTGCCGACGAAGCCGGCGGTCCTGAACTGGCGGAGAAAATCAAAGGTGGTTGGACTGACTTCGACGTCTGTATTGCCACTCCCGATATGATGGGCATTGTTGGCCCTCTCGGTCGGGTTCTTGGTCCTCGTGGTTTGATGCCATCCCCTCGTGCCGGAACGGTTACTCCCGATGTCGGCCCGACGGTCAAAGAATATAAGGCGGGTAAGGTCGACTTCCGAAACGACTCGGGCGGAAACGTCCACGCGGTCGTCGGGAAGTTGAGCTTTGAACCGAATCAGTTGGTCGACAACATTCAGGCGTTCATGGATTACGTCATGACTTTAAAGCCCGCGGTGATGAAGGGTCAATACCTCAAGGGCATTGCCATTGCCGCGACCATGAGTCCCAGCGTGCGAGTAGCGTCTTAGTTTTCGGGGGTCGATCCAGCCGACCCGGTTTAAGAGCCCAATTCAAGAAGCACTATCCGCGAGCGAGTTTTCACAGTTCCCGCAAATTAGTTTTGTGACCTGGTTCGCGATTACCAGAAGGTGCCGGATATGAGTAAATACGTAAAAAATTTGATTTCAGACCATATACGCGATAGTTTGGACGGCGTTCAAGACGCGTTGTTGGTGAATATGATCGGTTTGGACGCGAACGCGAACAACAATCTTCGAGCCGAACTTGAGGCGAAAGATATCAGCGTGATGGTGGTCAAGAACAGCATGGCTGCTCGTGCGACCGCCGACACGCCCCTTGGCCCGATGTTTGACGGGATCAATGGATCTTCGGCCGTGTGCTGGGGATCGGAAGATATCGTCAGCCTGGCCAAGGAAGTGGTTCGCCTTTCCGAGAATCCTGCCTATGCAGCTTTTGAAGCTCGCGGTGGTGTTCTCGATGGTGAGCAGCTTTCCGCGGATAAGGTGAAAGAGGTCAGCAAGTGGCCATCTCGCCAAGAGCAACTGTCGTTGCTGGTTGGTCAGATCCTTGGCCCCGGCTCGCAGTTTTCTGGCCAGTTGATCGGTCCGGGCGGTGCCTTGGCAAGCCAGATCGAGCAGAAGGCCGAAGAAACCGCAGCCTGATTTTAGCGCTGCCTCGAGAAGGTTGTCGGAAACGACGCGATACATTGAAGAAAACAACGAGGGAAGCTGTCTCCTTTCCTCGATGAGTTTGGGAAAGAGGAGTCTCTCCCTCCTCGACAAGATTTTTTGATTGGTGTGGAACTTTCGAAAAATCAATTTTGTAGGTTGTCCTCTTGGTGGAGCACCAAGGGGCACGGATATAACGTTAACAATTTGTTTGCATGAACATGGCGTTCGGTCAAGGTGGCCGAAGCATGTGGAAGTAGACGAGAAAGGACGAATAGCCCGATGTCGACAGACGAAGCTGTCCGCGAATTCTCTGCGGCGACGAAAGAGATGGGTGACAAGATCGCCGGTTTGACGCTGAAAGAAGCGAAAGAACTGAGCGATTACCTCGAAGATGAACATGGTATCAAAGCTGCTTCTGGTGGTGGCGTTGTCATGGCTGCTCCGGCAGATGCCGGTCCGGCGGCGGCTGCCGAAGAGCAGACCGAATTTGACGTCGTCCTGGAAGGATTCGGCGACAAGAAGATCGGCGTGATCAAGGTGGTCCGTGGTATCACCGGCCTGGGACTCAAAGAGGCCAAAGAATTGGTCGAAGGCGTTCCGTCGAAGGTCAAAGAAGGTGTCAGCAAGGAAGACGCCGAAAAGGTCAAGACCGAATTGGAAGAGGCGGGCGGAACCGTTTCGATCAAGTAGGTCGAGCGATTTCCGTTTGGGTTTTGGCAGCAACCTGTAAGTGCCTGGCCACGGGTGGTCGGGCACGGCTGTGGTGCAGTGAGGCAAAATCCAGCCCCATTTCTCCATATTGCCTACATTGCCGTAAGTGGCGGTGTGGCAGGTTGTTTCATTCATCAGAATCTTGGTAACGCGCTTGCGCTGGGATTTGAACGATTGAGCGTGCGCTGTATAATCAACACCCCCGATCTGATGTCCACTTTTTGCGAAGTCAGGACCTTGGGCTGGGGGTATGCGCGTTTCGCGTGACTTTCCTTTTGTCAATAGTAGTGGGTTTATGAACCAGTTGACACCGCATGGCCGCCTTGCAGGAAAGCAAAGTAATACCGGTTTTTCTTGCCCGTTTGTACCTCTCTCTATTATTTAGTGGTCCGACTTGAAACCAGCGACCCCGAAACTCGCAATTTCGTGAGGTCCTTTTAAGTTTGGAAGAAGCAAAAACATCGAAAGCGATCAGGAGGGTGCCTCTTTATGGCTACCACAGCTCAAAGACGTCTCGAACCGAAGGAAGTACGTCGCTTCGGAACCATCCGGCCTGCCCATGACATTCCGGATTTGACGGCGATTCAAACTCATAGTTTTGAGCAGTTTCTCCAATATGAAGTGTCTTCCGAGAAGCGTAAGGACATCGGAATCGAGAGCGTTTTGCGCGAGATCTTTCCGGTCGAGAGCTACGACAAGTCGCTCCGCTTGGAGTATATCCGCTATGAGCTCGGAAAACCTCGTTACGAGCCGGACGAATGTCGTCAATTGCGTTTGACCTACGGTCGGCCGTTCAAGGTTTGGCTCCGTTTGACCAAGGAAGAGCCGATTGAAGAAGAGGTTTACTTGGGCGACGTTCCCATCATGATCGGCGGTGGCGAGTTTATCATCAACGGTGCCGAGCGTGTCGTGGTGAGCCAGTTGCACCGCAGCCCCGGTATCGATTTTGTGGTCGAGCAAGAGACGGGCGAGCGTCGCGTTCACAGTTGCCGAATCATTCCCGAACGTGGTAGCTGGATCGAATTGAACGTTACGAGGAAGGAAAGCCTCTCGGTCCGTATCGACCAGAGCGGCAAGTTTTCCGCGATGACCTTGCTCCGAGCGATGGATCCGCAGTACAGCGACGATGCCGACCTGCTGAGAGTCTTCTACGATACGGCGACGGTCAAAATCACCGATGGCCGAAGTGTTTCGAAGGTCGAAGGGAAGATGGCCGTCGAAGACATTGTTTATCCCGTCGGCAGCGAGCGGGCGGGCGAGATCATCGTCGAGTGTGGTCACAAGATCGGTAAGGGTGAAGCCGAGACGATCTGCACCTCCGGTCTGAAGACGGTCGAGGTGATGGAACCGCCGCGGAACCAGTTGTTGCTCAACGCCCTGGCCGATGACGGAACGAGCAGCCATGAAGAAGCGTTGCTGAGAATTTATCAGCGACTGCGACCCGGCAACCCGCCGCAGTTGGAGAAGGCGAAGAGCCTGTTCCAGGAGAAGTTCTACGATACGAACCGTTATCGTCTCGGTCGCGTCGGTCGTTTCCGCATCAATCGTAAGCTCGGCTTGAACGTGCCCGAGGAAGAGATGTGTCTCCGGGCGGAAGACTTGATCGCGTCGATGAAGTACCTGCTCGAGCTGCGGACGGACGGCTCGGCTGCCGAAGTGGACGATATCGACCACCTTGGAAACCGACGTTTGCGTACGATCGACGAGTTGGCCTGTGACGAACTCCGAAAAGGTTTCTTGAAGTTGCGTCGAACGGTCCAAGAGCGGATGAGCTTGAAGGACATCGAGGACATGACCCCGCGAAGCTTGGTCAATCCAAAGAGCATCTCGGCGGCGATCGAGTATTTCTTTGGCCGTGGCGAGTTGTCGCAGGTGGTCGACCAGACGAACGCGTTGTCGATGCTGACGCACGAGCGGCGTCTTTCGGCGTTGGGCCCCGGCGGTTTGAATCGAAAACGTGCCGGCTTCGAAGTGCGTGACGTGCATATTTCTCACTATGGTCGAATTTGTCCGATCGAAACGCCGGAAGGTACGAATATCGGTTTGATCTCCAGCTTGGCGATTTATGCGACGGTTGACGACTATGGATTTTTGATTACGCCTTACCGCAAGGTCAAAAACGGCAAGCTGACCGATTCGATCGACTGGCTTCGTGCGGACGAGGAACATCACGTTTATCTCGCACCGGCCGACGCACCCATCGAGGGGGACTCGTTGGCCGAAGAGAATATTGTCGCCCGTTATCTTGGCGACTACGTTTTGATCCCGAAGAAATCGATCGAGTACATGGATGTGGACCCGAGCCAGATGGTCGGTATTTCCGCCAGCTTGATCCCCTTCCTGGAACACGACGACGCGAACCGTGCTTTGATGGGCTCGAACATGCAGCGTCAAGCGGTCCCGCTTTTGGTGCCTGAGCCGCCGTTGGTCGGGACGGGCATGGAGGCGGTCACGGCGATCAACTCGAGCATGTTGGTGCGTGCTCGCCGGGCAGGCACGGTGACCTATGTCGATTCGCAACGGATCGAAATCGGTGGCGATATTTACCGACTCCGCAAGTTTGTGGGGCTCAATGAGCGTACCTGTCAAAACCAAAAGCCGATCGTGATGCTTGGCCAGAAGGTCAAGAAGGGAGACGTGATTGCCGACGGAGCCGGTACGCATCAGGGTCAGTTGTCCTTGGGACGTAACGTGCTCGTGGCGTTCATGGTTTGGGACGGTTTCAACTTCGAGGACGCGATCGTCCTGAGCGAGGAGTTGGTCGAAAACGATACGTACACGTCGATCCATATCGAAGAATTCGATATCGAGATCCGCGAGACCAAGTTGGGTCGCGAGGAGTTCACGCGGGACATTCCGAACGTGAGCGAAAAGGCGCTTCGAAACCTCGATGAAAGCGGTATCGTTCGAGTCGGTACTTATGTGCGACCTGGTGACATCCTGGTCGGTAAGGTATCGCCCAAGTCGAAGACCGAACTGACGCCGGAAGAAAAATTGTTGCACGCGATCTTCGGTCGTGCCGGTGAGGACGTGAAGAATGATTCGCTCGAACTTCCTTCCGGTATCGAAGGGATCGTTATCGACACGCAGAAATTCTCGCGTCGCATGAGCCTTACCGAGGAAGAACGGCAAGAGTTCGAAGCCTCGCTGAAGAAGGCGGAAGAAGAAGGCAACGAGCAAATTGCCAAGGCGTTTGGTGAGTTGGTTTCACAGATTGAAAGTGTTTTGAGCCGGGCATTGACCGACGAAGACGGTAACCCCTTGGTGGAAGGTCAGGAACTTCGATATGTTGCCGAGCAGGCCCACCTCTTCCAGACTGCCCACCTCGATATCCGAAGCCCGCAGCGGAAGAAGGATGTCGAAGAGATTTACAAGAACCTTTGGCCGACGGTTGAAGAAGCGATCGATACCCGCGACCGGAAACTCAACTCCATGAAGCGTGGCGACGAGTTGCGTAGCGGCGTGCTTCAGATGGTCAAGGTTTATATCGCGGCGAAGCGAGTTATCTCAGTCGGCGACAAGATGGCAGGCCGTCACGGTAACAAGGGTGTGATCTCGAAGATCCTCCCGAAGGAAGACATGCCTTATCTGCCTTCCGGTCAGCCGGTGCAGATCTTGCTCAACCCGCTTGGCGTTCCGAGCCGTATGAATGTGGGCCAGATTTTGGAGACCCACCTCGGTTGGGCCGCCGGAACGCTCGGCTTCCAGGCGATTACGCCGGTGTTTGACGGAGCGAGCGAAGAGACGATTTGCGAAACGCTTGTCGAGGCCGGCTTGCCGAAACACGGGAAGATCAAACTTTATGACGGCCGATCGGGCGAACTGTTCGAGCAAGAGACGACCGTCGGTTACATTTACATGTTGAAGTTGCACCACTTGGTCGACGACAAGGTCCACGCTCGAAGCACCGGCCCGTACTCGTTGATCACGCAGCAGCCGCTCGGTGGTAAAGCCCGATTTGGCGGTCAGCGATTTGGTGAAATGGAAGTGTGGGCACTCGAAGCTTACGGTGCGGCCTACATCTTGCAAGAGCTGTTGACGGTCAAGAGTGACGACGTCGAAGGTCGGACCAAGATCTACGAGTCGATGGTCAAGGGCGAAAACACGTTGGAGGCAGGTACCCCGGCGAGTTTCGACGTTTTGACCAACGAAATTCGTGGCCTCGGCTTGAATATGCAGTTAGAAAAAGGTCGTGCATAAAACGCCGGCGAGCGAGCACGGCTTTACAAAAATATATCCGGAAACATCTTTGTGTGCCGATCAATTTCGTGGCACGCAAAGTTTAAAATGACTTCATTCCCCTCAGACAGGAGTGTCGGCAGTGAGTATTGGTGAATCGACTTACGATCGTATTAATGATTATGCCTCGGTAAAAATCAGCCTGGCAAGACCGCACGATATCCGTAGTTGGTCGTTTGGCGAGGTGAAAAAACCCGAGACGATCAACTACCGGACCTACCGCCCGGAAAAAGACGGCCTGTTCTGCGAACGGATCTTCGGCCCGGAGAAGGACTGGGAATGTGCTTGCGGTAAGTACCGTGGCATGAAGTACAAAGGAATGATCTGCGATCGTTGCGGCGTGAAGATCACGCACAGCCGGGTTCGCCGCAAGCGGATGGGCCACATCGAATTGGCCGCGCCGGTCGTCCATATCTGGTTCTTCAAGGCGAT
>JASFHG010000105.1:0-9139 GCA_050123355.1 Planctomycetia bacterium | reverse complement strand
GGACGCTAGTCCCTATTTCGGATCCGACCCGGAATAGGGCACGCTTCGCGGCCCAATTCCGGCTTGACGATTTAACTTTAAATGCCTGAGACTCAATAAACCGAGAAAGTTTTGCGATGTGACGCTAGACGTACTCCTGCTCCTCGTCTTCGTATTCATACTCGTACTCGTCGTCGTCCTCTAGCTCGTCCTCCTCATAATCTTCGTCGTCTTCATCGTCATCGTCGTCTTCGTCCTCATCTTCGTCTTCGTACTCGTATTCATACTCTTCATCGTCCTCTTCGTCCTCGTCCTCTTCCTCTTCGTCCTCTTCGTCCCACTCTTCTTCATCATCATAGTCTTGGACTTCGACGTCATGGGTAGCGGAGATCGGATCTAAGGTCTCTTCGTCTTCTTCATATTCATACTCGTCGTCTTCGTACTCCTCGTCCTCATCGAGTAACGACTCCGACGGGTCGCTGAGTCGGATCGTCTTATCGCGTTTGGGCAGAGGAGGCGGAGTCGATTCCACATCGATCGTCACGCTCGACGCCTCTTGGGCACCGGTCATCACCTCCCAATCTTCGAGCGAGATAAGAACCTCTCGCGCCTGAGATCCATTGTACGGACCGACAAAGCCATCTTCGGCCATATAGTCGATCAGTCGAGCCGCGCGACCGTAACCGATGCCCAGCGACCGCTGCAAGAGCGAGACACTGCCGCGTTTTTCGCGTACCACCAAATCCACCGCCGGCTCATAAAGTTGATCTCGATCGCTGAAGGCAAGCTTCTTCCCTTCGGCATCTTCCGTCTGAAGTTGGACCAACTCGGTGACAAACTGAGGCTCGGAAGTTGCGACCGCATCGATCACGCGGTTGATTTCCTCGTCCGAAAGATACGTTCCCTGACCACGGATCAGCGTACTCGTACCAGGCCACAGGAAAAGCATGTCGCCGTTACCGAGCAGCCGTTCCGCTCCCATCTCGTCGAGCACGACACGACTGTCCGTCCGACTGGCCACCTGGAACGAAACACGGGCCGGCAAGTTCGACTTGATCAACCCGGTAATCACGTCGACCGTCGGCTTCTGGGTCGCCAAAACCAAGTGGATTCCGACCGCTCGGCTCTTCTGGGCGAGACGGATAATATGGGTCTCGACTTCCTTGGCCGAAGTCATCATCAAGTCCGCCATCTCGTCGGCGATCATGACGATAAACGGCATGTGCGTCGGAATTTGGTTTCGCTCCTCTTCGTCGACGACATCCATCCGATCCCAAAGCTCTTCTTCGCCAAGCTGGTTATAGGACGTGATGTGCCGCACGCCCGCCCGGGCCAGGAACTGGTAACGCTCCTCCATCTTCTCGACGGCCCAGGCCAAGATCGCCTCCGCCTTGCGCATGTCGGTAACCACCGGGTGCATCAAGTGGGGCAGCTTTTTATACGGGCTGAGTTCGACCATCTTCGGATCGATCATCAACATTCGAACCTCGTCCGGCCGACGCGTCATGAGCATCGAAATGATCATCGAGTTCAAACACACGCTCTTGCCCGTCCCCGTCCGGCCGGCGATCAAGAGGTGTGGCATCGTGCTCAAGTCGAACACCATCGGGTTGCCCGCCACGTCCTTGCCCATGAAGATCGGGATGTGCATCTTCTGGGTACGAGCTTCCGCTTCCTCCATGACCTCGCGCAGACGAACAGTCTGGCGATCGGCGTTGGGAATTTCGATCCCGACCGTGTTCTTACCGGGGATCGGCGCAACGATCCGGACGCTCGGCACACGCAGTGCGATCGCCAAGTCATCGGCCAACGACGTGATCCGGCTCAGACGCAAGCCGGCTTCGAGCTCGATCTCGAACTGGGCAATGACCGGCCCGGTCTGGATCTCGACCACACGGACATTGAAACCAAAGTTGTCGAACGTATGCTCAAGAATTTTGGCTTTACGTCGAACATCTTTTTCGTGCTCATCGAAACAGAACTCTTCGCTCTCCAAAAGCAGATCGAGCGACGGTAACTCATACTGATCGGGGTCGTCACCCGTCGTGGCGGCAATCTCTTCGAGGATCTCTTCACGATGGCTTCGCTTCGGCTTGCGAACTTTCAAAGGACGTGTATTTTCTTTCGCGGATTTTCCATCCGAAGCAACTTCTGCTTCCTCTTCTACTTCGTCTGAATACTTGGCTACGACGTCATCCGCCTTCTTTTTGCTTTTATTGCCCTTGGGAGTTCGCACCGAGACGGCCAGGTCATCACGCTTTCCTTTTTTCGTCGGTGCCGGAGACGCTTCTTCCTCCTCGTACTCCTTGCCTGAGGCAATTCCCACAAGCCGGTTTACGGTTCGGACCGCACGTCTCGCAGGCAATACGACCGTCCAGGCAAAACCTCGCAATAAAAGGTACTCGACCGAGAGCATCAGACCACCGAGGATCAGGCTGATTGCCAGGATACCGGCTCCCACCGCCCCAAATTGGCCGACCATCAGCGCCCGACCCGTCGCCCCGACATATCCTCCCGCTCCGATCACGGGCCCCGGCGAAAAACCGGGTGCCGCGATCGCGGCCAGGGTAGTCACCCCCAAGAGTGCAACCAGCCAGCCCGCCAGGCGGAGCAGCGGCTCATTCATCGGGCGGCGCGCGAGAAGAAAAACGACCAGGACCGCCAGCGAAACCAGCAAGAAATACGTGCCAAGTCCAAGCACCTCGAACGAGAGGCTGCTCAACCAGGCCCCTGCCTTGCCACAAAGATTTTGGACATCTGTTGAGGCAGGGTAAACCAGTGAAGATGGAGGATCGCTCGGCGCATAGCTGAAGACCGACGCAGCGAAAAAGATGGTCAGCGCCAAGAGGCCAAGGGCCAGAAGATCAAGTTTCAAATCGCGGTTATCAAGCATGGGCACCTTTTCCTAAGATTCCATCCGCGAGATCGGGGCACTGAACCTATGGTCACCAGGCAACAATCGACTGATGCTGGGACCAAACCGACATCTGGGGGTGGCATCCTCCTCAATGGGCGCATCCATGCCCGACGGAACTCCTCCGTGTCACGTCCTATATCGACCGCTTTCTTTTGAGAAAAGCAGATTTTCCACTTAGCGCGTTAAAGTTTTATGGACCCTCACATTTTCCGGTCCTATCGCCTTCCTGTCCGAAACTTCTACGGGTTATAACAGTTCCACAAAGGTTGCATTTTTATTCTTTTCACCTTTGATCGATAATCTCCGAGCCAAACTTTTCAAGAAACCGCTAATACCAAAAAGTCAACAAAAACGGGTTATAGGCATAAATCCTTAGATTTTTGACTTCTTCTGTTATTTTGAGCCTTCCAATTATTGACCTGGCCAAGCCGATCCGCTATAACATGCCTGATCTTATTTTTTCCTTTTTATTCTCCTGGGACTATGGAATTCGGCCCCCAGGACCTACGACGATTTTCGCCAAGCATTGATTTTCGACATCGTTTACTTTTGACATTGCAATAATATACGTTCAAACGATTTCGCTTACATATTATTGTCCTTTGCATAGTTTGTAATCGGATCGGCATATACATTTGCTATCTTTTTTCATCCATATAAAATAAACTACGATGCGAGCCTTTCATTTTTGGCCCCTTGTATTTATTACATTGGGATTAACGCTTAGCATAAGCGTTTTTGGCAACACCGCTTGGGCTGTTGTAACTTTTTCAGACACTTCTGACTCGGATCAAACACTGGATCCGGGCTTTGAACTTGCAAACGTCGGCGCGCGAGGTTTGGCGAGCGGCGTTTATCTCGGTGACCGGTGGGTCCTGACGGCAAAACACGTTTGTGCAGGAGATGTCGTTTTCAACGGGATCACCTACTCGTACGAAGAAGGAAGTGCCCAGTGTATCGAAAACCCGTCCGGTTATTCTCGACTTAATTCTACTTATACCGATCTCAAGGTATTTCGGATCACCGAAGAACCGGATCTACCCTCGCTGGAAATCGCGGTCAATTCTCCTTCGGTCGGAACTGAACTTCGTCTCGCCGGCAATGGAACCCATCACGAAGAAACCTTGTCTTATTGGACCGTTGATACCTACGATTGGAGCTGGACGGAATCGGACACCTCTACTCAATATTGGGGATTTCAAGCGGTAGGCCCCAACGCGCTCCAATGGGGTACCAACCAAGTTATCGGAAGCTACCGCGGTCCGACACCATCAACCCATTATGTATCACTTTGCGGCACCGACATGATCGCCCTGAAAACCCGCTTTGACGCACAGACAACGTATGAAGCTCAGGCCGTCGCAGGGGACTCGGGTGGAGGAGCTTTCTACTGGGATGAAGAAACCGAAAGTTGGTTTTTGGGAGGAATTATCAGTTGCATAGAGTTGCTCCCCAACGCCCCCACCCAAGCAATGGCCGGTGCGACAACTTGCATGGTAGATCTATCTTTTTACAGAGACGCCATTCTTGAAATCATCGCCCCGGAAGACGTACCGACAATCATCCAAGGAGACATCAACGGCGATCAAGTGGTGGACAGCTCCGATGCCACCATTTTTGCACAATACTGGCAAAGTTTAAGCAGCAATGGGAGTGCCGAGGGAGATTTCAATGGCGACGGTATCGTGGATGTTCGAGATGCAACCATCCTCGCCGGCAATTGGCAATGCAGCCCCGCAACCCCGGAAGAACCTGAATTCCCACTGGAGGTTTATCCTCTGATCGTGGATTCAAACGTATCCGCGCCCGCCGTACCCGAACCGACTACCGGGCTCCTATTGATTTCTCTACTGATAGGGGCTGCCGGATGGAAAGTTCTGAGAAAGTTTCGCAAATAAGCGTTCCGACCAACCTCTAATGAATTCCGACACTGTCGGTATGTTCCGTAATGATCCAGCGGTCGCCATACAAACGAAGGGTCGCGGTAAATTTGACCGGTACTGCCTGAGACTCATGAATTCCCTTTTTGTCCTTGGCGCGAATCGTACCGGTAAACTTCACGTGGGCCGCCGGAGGGCTCATCGTTTCGTTCATCTCTATCTCAAGATTCGATATTTTCGCTCGGACTATCTCAAAACGGCTCATCGCCCAACGGGCTCTGTCGATGGTCTTCTCGGCTTTGGGATCCAAGTATTTTACAGCACCCTCGACATCATTTGCTTCCAGCGCATCCGCCAAACCCTCGAGAGTCGTTTCGACTTGCTCTCTGGGAGTTTCAATAAAACGTTCGATCGCCAGAACCGTCAACGTCAACACCAGCGCTACGCCCATGCCGATCAAGGCACCCTTTTTGCGAGTATTGACAAATACATAGCCACACGCCGCAAGGAAAAAAGCTCCAACCGCCAAAATCAAATACGGGCTTTCCAAAAGGTGAGACATCAGTGATCCTCCTCGAACCATGTAGCCATTAAAAACTCATCCCGAAACAAAAGGGGTGCATATCCAGACACACCCCAGTCAACAACCTCATTTTAATCAACAAGAGAGGCTCAATTCAACCCTACCGGCCGAACATCTCGGGATAAATCACAAACTCGACACGCCGGTTTCGCGGCTCGACGCCATTGGTTCCATTGGAAAATTTCGGGCGATTCTGCCCATATCCAACCACAAAAAGTTGTTCGGAAGGCATGCCTGCATAATGAACCATCGCATCGTAGGTAGCAACCGCCCACGCCACCGACAACTCGTGCGAGTTGCGATAAGAACTCAAAGACGGACGTTGATCCGTATGGCCTTCGATGCCAATGATTTGATGTGGATAGAGCCGTCGCAATTCGGCCGAAAGCTGGTTGAGCAATCGATCCGCTCCCGGCCGCAGTCTGGCGACGTTGTTTTCAAACAATTGGTCGGCCGGCACCACAACCCGGATCACATTATCCACACGCGTGGTTTGGAAATTGGGAAGATTGATCATCGGCAACGACCTTTTAATGCTGCTGTTCGGCTCGATCGTGATGGAACCTCGCCGCTCGAGCGACGCGGTCATCGCCTTGACTCGCCGATCACTTTCGGCCCTGCTTTTCTGTGCCGCGGCCAACTGTTGGTTCGTGTCCTTCAGTTGTGCACGGACCGCATCGAGCTGTTCTTGCAAAAGTTTGGCCTGCTGCTGAGACTGGGCCAGATACGTGTTCAGCTCCTTATGGTCCACATCAAGCGTCGATATCCTGGCTTGATATTGCTGGAGCTGGTTTTTAACGGCCTGCTGATTTTCCGTCATCCGATCCACCTGCCCTTGCAAATTCATTGCATTTTTACTACAGCCGGACTCGGCCGCCACGAAAAATGCCAAGCCTAGAAATAAAACGTATCGCATGGGAATATCCTTTTTTAAAACTTTCAATTTCAGTATTCCGGTTTTTATCTAAATATGCTTTTCACTCGATCCAGCATGCTGGCGGAGGTTTCGGGCTCTTTTTTCTTCGTCGGAGTTCTTCGAGGACGCGGGCGTTCCGCCAATACTTCGGGGATAGAAATGTTTCTTTCCAAATATTGGGGCCAAAGCCCTTCGAGCAATCGGAGGCATTCACTGATCCGATTCGACTGAAGTTTCATTTCCGCAATCGAAACCATTCGCGAGAGCTGCTTGATGTCCTGATCTTGGAAACCGACCAAGTGATAAAGCTGCACGTCATCGATCCACGCCTCCCCTTCTCCGACCAAGCGGAAACCGATCGAAACATTTTCGAGCCCTTCGAAGGGCAAATCGTTAATCTGACGCGAGTAAGGCAACCACTCTTCTCGCAAGTTCGGAGCAGACTGGCCATTTCGCTGTTTACCCAACACCGCTTCTCGGACAAATTCATGGCCCTTGTACTTACCGGTCAGAATAATCTCGATGGTTGGCTGTTTCTTCTCGTCGGGAATACGGATCCACGCATAAATCCAAAGCCGTCCGGTCTGCGGACTTTTAAACGGCTCACTCGATATGGCGATCGTACCGCCGTCACTTTTTAAATGGACGCACTGTTTTCCCTGCGGCTTTCTCGAGTTCGGCGAATCGTGGATCGTGTCAATACGAACTTGCGTGCCTGATGTCGTGTGATTCCTCCAACCGGGAATCAGGTCATTTCCGTTTCCGACCAAGGTCGCGACCGATTTGGCTGCTTCCGAGCTTGCCGCCAACTCGAACGACGGATTCAAAAGCACATCCATACTGGCCGGTTTTTGCAGCGTGGCACGTAACGTGGCGGCACGCAGGCTGAGTTCCGTAATTTGCGAAGCAAGACGCTTGTGAATTTCCGAAGGAATACTGACTTTGGCCTGGACCAATTCGTGTTTCGGATCATAAACACAGATAGCAACCAAATCGTACGGCTTCAACGTGGGAGACCAAGTCGTTGTTTGGCCGGTATGTCTGACTTTTTCATATATATTTTTCTGCCCGACCCGCTCGAGACGGACCGGTGTGGACGACTCGAAATTGAGTGTAACGCCAACCGTGAAAGGACTATCATTGACCAAATAGTAATAACGACGTCCCCGATATTCGGCAAAACGGACAACCACCGGCTGAATCGGTTGGGACTCGTCTTTCGGAAGCCACTGTTTGAACGGCACGTCCGGCAAGCTACGATAAGTCGCGACGAGATCTTGGATTGACGACTCTTGGCCCATCGGCATCAAACGACTGCCATCAAGAAAGACTCGCGTGTCGAACGTGGCCAATCGATGTGCAAAACGGCGACGATTTTGGAAATCGGACGGCACGAGCTGACTCTCCATACGCGTGAAACTCACACGCGCAAGACCCTTTTCGTCGAAACTTCGTGCACGAAGCGCCGAAGGAACATGATAAAACATCGACGCACGCAACGGGCTGTTATCGATCGGGCCGGTGGCGTCAAGCATGCGAGTCATCTCGATCGCCGCAACCCGGTCATCAGACCACTTGAAAAGCCCTACCCGTTCCGGGAAGGCAAGGATCGGGCCGTCGGTCGGTTGATAAAGATAGGGATCGATGCCTATCTCGAGAAACGCTTGCCGGATGGTAAACTGAGCGGTCGGAGTTCCACGCAATCGGCGTTGCCACGTCTGGCCAACGACCAAATTCGCTCCGGTCAAGTAAAGTGTCCCGCCGTCGGTTCGCGTGGCGATCTCGCGATGGAGCCGATCGTGGAAACGATGTAGCTCCTTGGCCCGCCATGCCAGCCAAGCGGCTCGATGTTTACCGCAAAGGATTTTCGCCCGCCGTGTAAAGCGATCGATTTTTTCGTCGATATCTTTTGGATCTTCCGAGTCGACTTGAATACCGGTATCTTTCTCGAATCGGGCCACGGTCACATCGTCGACCCCCCATTCCGGCCCCGGCAATTGCAAAAAGCTGTCGTAGGACATTTGCAACGCGAGCCCGTTCAAAGACTCATGCGATTCCGCGTAGCGTTCCAAAAGCTCGACCACCGCCTCGAAAACGGCGTTTTGTACTCGAGAATCAAGGATATTGTAGATCGGCATCCGGTTGCCTGCCAATCGTACCATGGGAGCCGCATCTTGTGCTCTCCAAAGTCGGCCACCCGGTCCGAGTAGATGGATACCCATCCTTTCGGAGACCGTCTGGCTCATTCGCAATTGTTCTTCAAGTTTCGGCAACGACGCATTGAATCGGATCGCGGGGATCATTCGGATCTGCTCTCGATCGCACATTGTCAAAAGCATTTCCAAAACGTCTTTCCGTAGCGGATCTTGACCCGAGGCGAAAAACGTCCCTTTTTCGAACCGAGGTGTCGGCTGAAGAACGCGGCTCGGATAAATCGCGCCGCCATCCGACGCGACAGACATCATCACTCCATTGGCTCCGGTGTGCTTCAGGTACTCGATCAGTCGCGTTCCACCTTGGTAGTAGGTGTTCCAATCATCCAAGCTGCGTTTTCCCCACGGATCATAAACCTCTTTCGCTCCGAAACTCTGATAAAAGATCGGCTGGTCGAAATAGGCCGCGAACAATCGCCCTGATTCCAGATTTGCCACACCTTTCGCCGGGGGAAGATGGTCCCAGCCGGCCTTGATTCGGAGCTTTCCGTGAACTGCCGGTTGAAGGTCGCTGTGATTCGCCAAAAGCACGATCGGAGAAGTCGTCTTCGGCCAAAAGATCACACGATGCTTAAGGATCTTGGGGTTGTCTTGATTCAGATCGAGACGGTCTTTGGTCTGAAGCACCCCCGAGTCAAATTGGATCGGTAC
>JASFHG010000104.1:0-9144 GCA_050123355.1 Planctomycetia bacterium | reverse complement strand
TAAGAAACGGACCGGCCATGCCGAAAAGGATGCCTGCGATGACGAAAATGCGGCTGGCCAGCGACTTCGGATGGATTTTTTCACCACGGTAATCGGAGATCAACCACGGAGCGATCAGGATCGTTGGAATGAAGCTCGATATTCCGGCCCCGACAATACCGACCATGAACAGGGTAAAGGCAAACTCACCCGCCAGTGGCTCCAGCGACTGGACCATATGAACCGTTTTTATGACCGACTTACCTTCCGCGTGGAGCGTTCCGGCTGCACATGCCATGACAGCAACACTCAAAATGAACATACTGACGGCCGAAACCAGCCCGTCAAACCAGGCAGTACGTCCTTTCTCGGGTCCCCAGCCCTTGGCCTTCAGCGTGATGCTGCGGCAATAAAGCATCGCTACGCTGAACGTGGTCCCTGCCATACCGGCAATGATCATCGATGGGTTGGTCCCCAGCTTGTCGGGAACCTCAAACTTCAATCCGGCCAGTATATCCGAGAATGAGGGAGCAAGCTTGATGGCAGTCAGCACGAAACAAACGCCCATCGCTCCGACCAGCAGGGCCAGAAATGATTCGAGGAACGAGTAAACACCCTTCCACAGGATGATAAACAGAAACGCAGAGATAACCAGTGTAATGGTTTGTGGGAGGTACTGGAAGCTGCATCCACAATGCTCCCCAATCCATACATTGAGGATGTCGACCATCAGGGCCATCATGCCCGCCACGCCGGCAAACTCGCCGAGGATCAACGTGACCATAACCAACCAGCTTGTTGCTTTACCAAAAGGAAGATGGGTTTTGATCGCGTAGAGGACCGTCTCGCCGGTCGCCAAGGTATAACGCCCGAACAGGATGATCCCGATGTATACAAAGATGCAGGAGAACAAGACCACCCACATCAATTGCATGCCATAGTCGGCACCCGATTTCGCCATCGTCGTGACGCTGCCGGTGCCGATGTTGTAGCCGATCAGGAACAGGCCCGGCCCGAGCAGGGCGAGCAACGTGCGGATCGGACCGCGTTTGGGGGTCGATTGGGTATCTTCCATAATGGGTGGCTCCTGTGTTAAATATTTTGTAGGGTGCGTCGGGACGCACCTTTTTAAATCCACGTTTTTTCTTAAGGTGCGTCTCGACGCACCCTACAATTATTTCCCGGTCACGGTCATCTCGTCGACGATCGTTTTGCCGTCTTTGATGCCGACGGCCCGGAGTTGATTCTTACCCGCTTGGAGGTCGACATCCCAAACGGCCTTCGAGTTTTTGATGTCCTTCTTACCGAGGCTCTTGCCGTCGTGGAACAACTCGACCGTCTCGGCGTTGCTGTAGACCGGGATCTGCTTGACGCCGGGTGTCCGCTCGGTCCAGGTGTGTGAAACGATATAGATCGTCGGATCGTCGGTCCACTCGCTCTTGTAAAAGTAGTAAACGTCTTTCGGCTTCCGGTCGAAGGTAAAGATTCCCTTCTGATTCAGGTGGTCGATCGTCTGGCGTTTCGTCTTGTGGGTACGATATTCGACGCCGAAATCGAAGACGTTCCACTCGAGGCCGCCTGCAATGTACGGGGTCTTTTTGATGTGGTTCCAGTAGAACTCGTTGAATTTGCAGCCGTGCTCCTCGGAAAAGTCTTGTTTTCGCGGATTCTCGCGATGGAGCCCCTTCTCCATGCCGGCACCATACTCGGTGATGACGATCGGCTTGGTAGGATGGTCCTTGTGGAACCGCTCCAAGTCCGTGGCAAAATCCTCGATTTTGTTGTCGTACCAGCCGAAATAAATGTTTCGCCCGAGGATGTCGACCGCCTCGGTCAGTCCGGCCTCCTTGGCTCGGTCAGGCGTGTCGATCGCGACACCAGTCGGGCGGGTGGGGTCCAGTTTCTTACAGAGACGATCGAGCCGCTTTGTCAGCTCGGCAACGGCCCGACGGTCGTCCGGGGGACCATGCAGGTTCTCGTTGCCGAGGCTCCAGACGATGATCGACGGATGATTCGCATCCCGCTCGATCATTTCGTCGAGTACCTGCCTGAGATTTTCTTCGAGATCCTTCGCACCGCGGACCGGGGCAAGATGGGGCCCTTCGCCATCGAACGTTAACTCTTCCCAAACCAGGATCCCGAGCTTATCACACATTTCCAACACGACCGGGTGCTGCGTGTAGTGTGCCGTCCGGAGGAAGTTGGCACCGAGCGACTTGATCAGCTTGATGTCCTCAATCTGCCGTTCCACCGGCAGCGCCCAGCCAAGGCCCGGATAGTCGTCGTGCCGATTGACCCCCTTCAGCTTTAAATGTTTCCCATTAAGAAAGAACCCTTCGTTCGGATCGAAGCGGAACCAGCGGAAGCCCAGCGGGCTCTTTACTTCGTCGACCGGCTTACCGTCGACCAGAAGCTGGGTCGTCACCTCGTACAGGTTCGGCTCGCCGGGCGACCAAAGCTTGAGATCCCGAATCAATACCCCTAGCTTCACTTCGAAACTTTCGTTCGAGGGTATTGTGATCTTTTCACGAGGAATAGTATCACCAAATGGCAACGTCATAGTAACTGGCGTTTCTAGACCGGGACCATTGATCGTAACCAACATCGAGTAAGTTTTCGTTTTACCTGATGTGTTACGGATTTTGGTCGTCACCATGACCTCACCCTCCTTTTCGGAGACCTTCGGCGTGGTGACTCGCACCGACTCGATATAGGTCGGGTCGGTGGCGATCAGATAGACCTCGCGATGCAGGCCGCCCATGAAGTTGAAGTCGATATAGTGCGGCATGACGTCGCGGCGGAAGCGGTTGTCGACCTGGACGGCGATCAGGTTATCTTTCGTGCCCGGCTTGACCAGATCGGTGATATCGAACTCGAACGGCGTTCACGAACCTTTGTGCTGGCCGAGGAGTTTACCGTTAACCCAAACGGTCGCGACAATGCACGCGGCCTCGAACCGGACGACGATCCGCCGGCCCGCCCAGCTTTTGGGGATGGCCACTTCCTTGCGATACCAGCCGATGCCGCGATAGTAGCCCGGGGTGTCGTCGAAGATGTCCTTCGTGTTCCACGTATGAGGAAGGTCGACCGTCTCCCACTTGCTCTTCTTGCCTTCCAGATAGTCGCGGCTATCGGCCCCGGCCACGTCGTTGCGTTGAAACCGCCAGCCCTTGGAGATGTCTTCCTTAATCCGGGTTTGGGCCTGCGCGACGTCCCGGAGCACCAGCGAGCAAAGGCAAGCAGCCAGGACGATCGCGATCGGTAGTTTTTTTTGCATGTTTTTGTACGAACTACTGTAGGGTGCGTCAAGACGCACCTTTTAAAATACGTTTTCTCCCAAGGTGCGTCTCGACGCACCCTACAGGAATGCCTATTTACCGGTCACGGTCATCGCGTCAACGATCTCTTTACCGTCTTTAAGGCCGACAGCGCGGAGCTGGTTTTTACCGGCCTTGATGTCGACGTCCCAAACGGCCTTCGAGTTTTTGACCTTCTTTTTGCCGAGGCTCTTGCCGTTATGAAACAGCTCGACCGTCTCGGCATTACTGTAGACCGGAATCTGTTTGACGCCGGGCGTCCGTTCGGTCCACGTGTGCGAAACGATATAGATCGTCGGATCGTCGGACCACGAACTCTTATAAAAATAGTAAACGTCCTTCGGCTGCCGATCGTAGGTGAAGATCCCCTTCTGGTTCAAACGTGGGATCGTCCCGTCGCGATGCTCGGCCGCGAAGTCGAAAACGTTCCACTGGAGGCTGCCCGCGATGTACGGGGTGTTCTTGACGTGGTTCCAGTAGAACTCGTGGAACGTGCAGCCATGCTCTTCGGAGTAGTCCTGACGTTTGGGCTCTTCGCGATGGAGCCCTTTCTCGACTCCGGCACCGTATTCGGTGATGACGATCGGCTTGGTCGGATTTTCCTTATGAAACTTTTCGACGTTTTTGGCAAAGTCTTCGATCTCCCGCTTGTACCAACCGTCATAGATGTTATACCCGAGAATGTCGACCGCGTCGTTCAGCCCGGCCGGCTTGGAGCGGTACGGCTTGTTGATCGCGACGCCGGTCGGTCGGGTCGGGTCCAACTCGTTACAAAGCTTGTCGAGCTCTTTCGTCAGATTAGCGACCGCCTTACGGCCCGCGCCCGAGGGGCTTTGCATGTTCTCGTTACCGAGACTCCAAATGACGATCGCCGGGTGGTTCGCGTCCCGCTCGATCATTTCGTGAAGCACCTTCCTGAGGTTTACCGCCATATCCTTCGCACCGAGGATCGGGGAAACGAAACCTTCGCCATCGAAGGGAAGCTCTTCCCAAACAAGGATTCCCAGCTTGTCGCACGTTTCGAGGACGACCGGGTGCTGGGTGTAGTGGGCCGTGCGGAGGAAGTTGGCACCAAGGCCCTTGATCAATTCGACGTCCTTGATCTGACGCTCCACGGGTAGCGCCCAGCCGAGACCCGGATAGTCGTCGTGCCGGTTGACCCCCTTCAGCTTCAGATGTTTTCCGTTGAGGAAGAATCCTTCGTTCGGATCGAAACGGAACCAGCGGAAGCCGAGCGGGTTTTTCACCTCGTCGACCGGCTTGCCATCAACCAAGAGTTGAGTTGTCACTTTGTACAGATTCGGCTCGTCAGGAGACCAAAGCTTGGGATTGGCGACCGGGCGTGTGCTGCCCACGGTGACCGTTTGGCCCGGGGCAATCCCCAACTGCCTCGAAGTTGCTACCAGCGGCTTGTCGAGACCTGGCCCGGTGATCGTGTTGACCACGGCATAGCTTTTCTTCTGACTGCTCTCGTTACGAATCTTGGTTTTTACCTCGACCTGAGCCAACTTTTCGGAAACCTGCGGCGTAGTGACACGGACCGATTCGATGTAGGTCGGGTCGGTGGCGATCAGATAGACCTCGCGATGCAGCCCGCCCATGAAGTTGAAGTCGATATGGTGCGGCATAACGTCGCGGCGCATGCGGTTGTCGACCTGGACGGCGATCAGATTATCCTTCGTGCCCGGTGTGACCAGATCGGTAATATCGAACTCGAACGGGGTCCACGAACCTTTGTGCTGGCCAAGCAGTTTTCCGTTGACCCAAACCTTGGCGACGATGCAAGCGGCCTCGAACCGGACGACGATCCGTTTTCCCGCCCAACTTTTGGGGATGGCCACTTCTTTCCGATACCAACCAATACCACGGTGGTAGCCTGGCACGTCGTCAAAGATGTCTTTCGTATTCCACGTATGGGGGAGATTGACCGTCTTCCACTTGCTCTTCTTGTTCTTTTTCTTTTCCGCTCTGGTGACTTCTTCAAAGTCACGGCTGTCGGCCCCGGCTTCGTCGGAGCGGATGAAACGCCAGTTTTTGGAAATATCTTCTTTGATCCGCGTCTGGGCATGAGCTAAGTCGTGGAGGATGAACGAATAAAGGCAAGCTATGAGAACGGCAGAGATCGCGAGTTTCTTTTGCATGATGGATCCTTTTTTTACTGAGGAATCTGGTGCGGGATGTTTATTGGAGGGAAATTTTCTGGGGTTAGAAGAGTCCACCTTGACGTATGGGTTGCGGGTAGAGGTACGGACTTTCCGCGCACTCTTGTCACCTCATTATGACCTCTGGCACGGGTCACTTCAAGGGCCTTTTTGTGCAAAGAAAGTGCATATTTGGGTTGTGTCTGTAGCATCGCAGCATTAAAATAGACAATATATATAGTCTACTGGCCCATGCGGCCTGTCACGCATACAATGTAGGTCCGTCAATTCCCCCTCCGAAGCATCGCGTGACAAAGATGAGTGCATCTATGTCGAAAAACGTTCAGGTTGCGATCGCTTTTGCGCTTTCGGAACCCCATCAAGTTCGGATTCTTCGTGGAATCAAGACCTTTGCCGAACAGCAAGGGAATTGGGCCTTCACGTTTAGCCCCGAGCAATTCGGCGGTTCGATCGAGGCTTTCCAAAACTGGCCCGGCGACGGGATTCTGGCCAATATCACTACCCGACGCGAAGCGCGGATCGCCGGCGAGTTGGGCATCCCCGTGGTCAATCTTTCGGGCGTACTTCGCAAGGCCGGCCTGCCTCGGGTAATGGTCGACCAGGAAGCGATGGGTCGGATGGTAGCCGACCATCTTCTCGAACGGGGTTTTCGACACTTCGGCTACTTTGGTGTCCAACGAGTCTGGACCGGCCAGCAACGCAAACGCGGTTTTTTACAACGGATCAAAGAAGCAGGCGGCGAGTACTCAATTCTTGAAACGCCCAGCAGCCCTCGTTCCCTCAGGTCAGCCCAAGAATGGCTCAAGCCGCTGGACGAATGGCTGCAATCACTTCCGCTGCCCGTCGGGATCATGGCCAGTATCGATCTGCGAGCGGCGATGATCATCGATTCATGTGCACGGCTTGGGCTACGAGTGCCGAGTGATGTCGCGGTGGTCGGTGTCGACAACAACGAAGTGATCTGTGAATTGAGCCAGGTGACACTGAGTAGCGTTTCACGTAGCGACCACGAAGTAGGCTATCAGGCCGCGTCACTGTTGAACCAGTTGATCAACGGACCATTGTCAACCGATACCGAAATCCTTATCCCACCGGATCGGATTGTACAACGGCGTTCGACCGATACGATCGCAATCGACGACCCGCAAATCGCGGCGGCCGTGCAGTATATCCGAGAAAATACGCATGAATCGTTCGGTATCGAACGTCTCGTCTACGTCACCGGTAAATCGCGACGTTGGCTGACGCAACAGTTCCGCGAGGTTCTTTCCTGCACCCCTTATGAATACATCTGTATGGTCCGTGTTGAACAGGCAAAGAAACTTCTGGCAGGCAAAGAAAAGCTGCCACTGTTCGAGATCGCCGAACGCTGTGGCTTCAGCGAAACCCGCAACCTGCGCCACGTCTTTGAACGTTTTACCGGCACGACACCAAGTCGCTATCGACGGAATTGCCAAGAAGATCGGGCTTGAGGCTCGGAAATAGAAGTTTTACCATGCTCTCTTTATCGAGTCTCAGATATTCAAAATTACATCGTCAAGCCGGAATTGGAACGTCAGTTCCTATTCCGGATCCGAAATAGAGCACGCTTCGCGGCTCAATTTCGGCTTGTGATAGAAAAGTTGGTAACTTTATCAACCTGAGACTCTATAGCCAACGAGCTTGTTTGGCGGCTAAGAATGCCGCTCTTCCCAACGTTCTTCGGCCGCGCTGCGGCGTGAGTACTTGGGGGCCAACTGCCAAAGGTCATCACGTCGACCCTCACGGTACGCTCGCGCGGCAAGCTCGGCGACTGTCGCGGCACGCGGAATGCGATGGGACTCTTTGACGACCGTCAGCCCGACCGGGACTTGATCCAGTAAACGTCGAACGATCGGCCCCGAGACGGCCGTCCCGGCAGCCAAACTCGAAAGCCACGCCTCGGCCGGAAGAAGTTGGGCAGGCGTCTCCCAATCGAAGTGCCCTGCTTTGTCACGAGTAAACGTACCGGCGACAACCTCCCCGCGCTGGGCATCGATCGCGACCGAGACCCGATCGAATTCGGTCGGCGTTTGGGCGGCAACGACTTCGAGCGTATCCAACCCGAGAACCTTACCCCCGGCGGCATAGGCCAGCGTCTTGGCAGTCGTGACCCCGATCCGCAATCCGGTGAACGAACCCGGCCCGATGGTGACCGCCACCAGATCCAGGTCCTTGACCGCCCAGCCCACCTCGGCCAACAGCGTTTTTACGCCGGGCGCAAGCGATTGGGCGGTACGCTGGCCGGCGTCCAAGCTCTTTTCGTCCAAGAGTTTATCGCCGTCATGGATCGCCAGCGACCCGATCCGTTCGGTGGTTTCCAGGGCAAGAATCTTCAAAACTACTCCTAGCGGGGGGAATGCTTTAGTGAACCGGCTTGGCGAAGGAAGCGTATAGCCTATTACCAACCGGGAAGCATCTACACGGTCTTATAATGATTTTAAGGGGAATGTAAGGTTCCCGCTCTACTTGACCATAATCATTTATCATCTTAGACTAACTAGTTTAGCGTATGAGTACCCTAAACGTCGATATGTTCTATCGTTAGAATTTTTTGGACATTTTTCTAGGCGGTCGGACCGACCGTGGAAAGTGGAATTGCGTGAAAATAGCCATAATCAGTGACATCCACAGTAATTTGCCCGCGTTACGCTGTGTCTTCAAAGATATCGAAAGTGTTGGTGCAGAACGGGTTGTTTGCCTGGGCGATATCGTCGGCTATGGTCCCAATCCGTGCGATTGCATCGACCTGATCATGGAACGATGCGACGTATGCCTGCTGGGAAACCACGACCAGGGTGCCCTGTTCGACCCTGAAGGATTCAACGCGGGCGCGGAACGTGCCATTTTCTGGACCCGGGACCAACTCGAAAAGGCCGGTCCCAACCGGGATGACGCCGATAGCCGATGGGATTTTCTCGGCGGACTGCCGCGGAACTACCAAGAGGGCGGGTATCTGTTTGTCCACGGCTCGCCTCGCAACCCCTTGAACGAATACGTCTTCCCCGAAGATACCTACAACCGACGCAAGATGGAAAAACTGTTCTCGCTCATCCGAGAATATTCTTTCCAAGGCCATACCCACGTCCCCGGCGTGTTTACCGAAGACTTCCGGTTCTTCAGCCCCGAAGAAATCGATAGCCAATATCGCTTGGGGACCGAAAAGGTGATGGTCAACGTCGGCTCGGTTGGTCAACCTCGCGATGGCAACCCACACGCCTGTTACGTCTTGCTCGAGGACAACGTGGTTAACTTCCGTCGGGTGGAATATCCGGTGGACGAAGTCGTCGAAAAGATCCATGCCGTCCCGGAACTGGATAATTTCCTCGGTGACCGCCTCCGCGACGGACGCTAAAAAAGTTTGAAGGAAGAAGTTTGAAGTTAGAAAACAAGAAACTTCATCCTTAAACTTCATTCTGACCTTTATTCATCTCCCATTTTTTTAAACTTTACCCTTCAAGCTTCAAAAATATGTCTCAACAACCAACGCAAAAGAGTAACTTCATCCTGTTTTTGGTCCTTGCCTTTGGCATCGTGATCTTCCACTCGATCTACTTCAAGTCGAAGGAAAAACCGCCCCAAGAAGAACAGCAAGTTGCCGCTAAAAACGACCAAGAAGCCGAAAAACCCAAAGACGACGAGAACAAGAAGGGCAACGATACCGAAGT
>JASFHG010000103.1:0-9264 GCA_050123355.1 Planctomycetia bacterium | reverse complement strand
GTAAGACATGCTGATCTGTAGGCAGTGAGCCAAGAAATAAGTGGTTCACAGAACACAGCCGCAACAATTGCTAGAACGGCTGCTGTCGGAATCGTGGCCCAAAGCAGTCCCCATAGCACCTTACTTCGCATGTAAAGAACCTCCAAAAGACAAGATACCAATGACTGTCGCGATCGTACTCGCAACAAAACAAGCTGCCATCATTGCCCAAATCTCCGCACCCGCACATATGGCAGCTCCCGAGAAAGTCACTGTCGCCACTCCCAACCATGCTCCTCCCAAAATGGCTGGAGTAATACGTAGCTGTTGATCAGTCATATTGTAATATGCCCGATCGAGAGGTTCATTCGATTTACCATCCTCTGGTTCAAAATCAAGTAGGAGATTAGGATATACGCAATCGGAAGATTCATCCCTTTTTTCGATCGCCAGATATTTTAAAAATACGCTGTCCAGTAATTCTCCTGTCTGTTGTTCTCGTATTACTGCGTCATATTGCCGCGTTATTTCAAGATCACTCTTGTCCTCGTGAAAAATTCGGGAAATGTTACTTTCAGGAGCTCCAGTTAAGTCTTCACACTCGATCTCATGGATGATTCGTTGCCAAATACGTTTTGTCCCGGTGAGATCAAGAGTCGACCGTGTTGCTAAGATTTGTCGACAATTTGGATTGCTAGATGTGGGTATTTTCATCGCTATGTTTCTTCGATAAGTGTTTTTGGTGGAAAAACTCGCGAAACGTAATCATATCTTGTTTTGCAGAAGTGAGCATGTCGATCAGATAGTCAAGTTCTTGCTCTTCAGCTTGAAAAAAAATGTTTTTCACATGTCCAAAATCTACACCAATTTGGATCGAGACAATTGGGACAACGTCTAAAATCTCAGATTGATACTTCAAGAGAGGCATGCCAAAACGGTACCGCTCTTTACGAACAGCTCGCAACTCAACCGTAGCTCCCGAGCTTGCCAACACTGGTAGGACACCACCAGCAGCACGACGGCGTTTTATCTCAGGATCAAGACAAGGCAAGATTTCTTGCCTTATATAATCGATAACTTTCGTGAAAACCAACTCCGTTGAATCATCTAAAACATCTAAAGCCCTTAGATCCGTGACCCAACTTTGATAGTCGTTTGGCGGAACTTGAGGATTAGATAGTCCTTCAAGAAAAAAACGCATTACAGACATACAATTCGAAATGACCGAACGATCTGCAGCGGGCAACGCATTATCTAACTGATCGATTATTGCCGCTCTCTCATGTGCAGTCCTGGCTAGTCGAATCTCCGACAATACATTAAGGCATTTTAAGCGAGCATCTTCCGTTAAAGCGAACATGCTCTCTAGATGGCTCAGAAACACATGTGTTTCTTCTGAATCCGGCTTGGCAAACAGCTCTGATAGCAGATGAGATTTCATAGGAATCCTCAAATAATGTTGATTGATTGTAATTCCGTCTTATAGAAAAATAGAATCGCTAAAGACGTACTACATTTATACCTTAACAATGTGCCACCGTATTTTAGAACCAAAACTAACTACTCATGCATTGCTACCTATATTTCTATGCGTACAACACACATTATTCAAGCACCCCCACAAAGCAGGGGGGGTTGGTGTGGCCATAAAATTATAACACATGAAACACAATATTATTATATTCTATCTAAGATAAGCACAAGAAGATGACATATCAAGAAAAATAGTTTTATACTCGGATTTTGAACCGGTCTACTTCGGCAGCATGAAGCCGGTGAAGAACCAGCCGGTGCCGGGTTCGGTTTTGCCGAAGAGGCCGCCGGGGCCCAGGTAGCGACGGACGACTTGGAAGTCGGGCAGCTCTTTGCCGTCGACCTTCTGCTTGCGGACGGCGCCCTTCTTCTTCGGGCCGAGGATCGCGTTGAGCAGGCGGCCCAGCACGGCTTCGCTTTCGGGCATCTTGTTCTGGCGGATCATCTCGTAGGTCGGGCGATACGCCTCGTCCGTCCGAGAGAACGAGCGGACGCACGAGTCGCTCACGCCGAGCCGTTTCATGGCGTCTTGGACCATCTTGTAGTCGATACTCTTCGACAGCGGCTCGAATGGCCGGTTCTTGTCCAAAACGCGGACCAGGAAGTCGTAGTGCGAGGCGATGACCAGCTTGCCATGCACGACCGTCACCGCGGCATGCGGGAGCAGCTTTTCCTCTTCATCCTCGGCATCCTGGAGGATGATTCGGCGACGCTTTACCTGTTCTTCCTTGCCTTCGCTGGCAGGGTTGGGCAAATGAACCTCCGGAGCGCTCGGGACGTCGGAATGGGCCTGTTCGTCCACGGTCTCCCAAATGACATGACCTTGGAATACATGTTTCTTAATGGTCGGATCCTTGCCGTCCTGGAACACCTTTTGGATCGCCTTGGCAACCGCCTGGGGATCCTTCGCATCAATGACGAACAAGAGCCGTTCGCTCGTCGTGGTGATCGGCAAGAGGTAGTCGGAGACGACCACCACTCGCGGACCGAGATGTTTTACCAACTCGTTACGCAGGTCGATCTGCGGTCCGTGCTCGTCTTCACGCAAGCTGGCGAGCAACTCGTCCCACACGCCGGTTTCTCCTTCGCCGAGCAACTGATCGAACAGCGGTCCGAAATTATCGAACGCCGCCAAAATGTTCCAGTTGAACGACGTATAGGTCGCCACGTCGTTCGGAATCCACTCCGGCGGAGCAAAATCCGTACCGTTCGGGAACTGGAACATGTTCATCGGCTTCAGATTTTTGTAAGGAGCCGGTGCATCCCGAAACTCGCCGGGTGCGTAAATCGCGATATTGTAGAGGAACTCGAACCCGCCGACCTTCACGTCGACGTATCCACCGACCCCTTTGATTTCCGAAAAACCTTGCTTCTGGACCACCTCCGAGACGGTCGTCCCTTGGCTGTCGGTTTTACTCTTCGGGATGGCCGATTGCAGGGCCTCGATATAGCCGAGCGGCTCGATGAACCAGTAGATCATCGGCATCGCGGCCGCGTTGCCACGTTCCTTCTGGCATCGGGCCATCACCTTTTGGAACGCCGGGATGTCGGCCAAGGTATCTTTCGATTTGGCCCGATTCCCGAGCCGTCGCCTCAAGATCCAGTCCATCACCTCGATCCGATCCGAAGCGGCCAGGATGTTACCCGACAGGAAATAACCGACTTTGGTCGCCGGATAGTCTCGCGTCTCGGGCATGTCGAACATGGTGATCGTCGCGCCGTTGACTGGCTGCTGCGACATCTTCCCGCCCGCCGCGGTCAGATTGGTCGTCACCTTTTTCATCAGCGCCTCGGCCTCCTTCTGATGACCGTGGATGTCGATCAACAGTGCCAGGGCCGATTCTTTCTCTTTTCCCTCTTCTTGCTTCGGCTGGATCATCGCGACCGCCATCCCGCCGCCGGGCACCCCCTTCAGATCGCTCAACTCGATCCCGAGCTGGTCCTTCAGCCGCGAAAGTCGATCGCTGAACTGTCGCCTGAGATCCTTCGCAAACGGTTCCATTACCGGATCTTTCATCAACTGCCCAAGCTGCGTCTTTTCCCACTGATCGGACAAAAGCTTCGCGTTCGTGACGAACAGCGCTCCTTTCGTCGTCGCAGGCAACAACGACGGAGTGACCGGGATCGGCTTGGTTTGTTGGGCTAACGCGGAAGCAAAAGGAAGAAGCGTAAAGCTAAACAGTATCACAGCCATCATGGCAAGGCAGGTTGTTTTGTTAAGCCGCACAGTTTGATCTCCTGGGGGAATACGTCCTTGAAGCAGCTCCATAACACCCAAAGGCTCCATCTCCATAAAGATAGGAAACCTCCGGAAGCTATGAAACCGATTCGTCTCATTTCGGTTACACGATCAGCGCAAGGCCGAAAGCTGTTGTCAGTGTACCGCCCTTCCCGTTTTGATGCTAGGTCGTTTTTTTTCGAGCAGCACCCCCCCTACCCGTGGGCGGATCGGCCCGGCTCTCCTGCACCGTATTTTTGACCTATCCAAAACCTCTTTGCTCAGAGGTACTTAGGGCCTATATCCAAAAAACCCTGTTAGCCCGGCCGCCTGCGGCCGGAAATGCCTCGAAATCCCGTCGCGGCGACGGGGCTAACATTTAAGAAATAGATTTTCGGATAAGCTCTTAGGTGGGTTCAGTCTCTGAGGTTCTAGCCAGGGGGGGGCTATTTTGTTATACTTCTTACTGCTTCTATGCGCTGCCGGAACTGTTGCAGGCAAGTGGTTATCCGTGCCTGCCCCAAAAGGACCACAAGAAAGAAGGATCGACCGACCATGTCCCATCCTATCGTACAGGAAACCTCGTTGCCCGGCCTGACTCCACGGCGTGGCAAAGTCCGCGACATCTATGACCTGGGTGAACATCTCCTGCTGGTCAGCACCGACCGGATCAGTGCCTTCGACTGGGTCCTGCCGACCGGTATCCCCGACAAAGGACGGCTCCTGACCCAGATCGCCGCGTTTTGGTTCAACTATTTCGACGAGCCGAACCACCTGGTCACGACCGACGTGTCGCAGATGCCGCTGCCCGAAGGGACCGACACGACCATGTTCGAGGGACGAAGCACGCTCTGCCGCAAGGCGAGTGTCGTGCCGATCGAGTGTATCGTCCGCGGCTACATCGTCGGCTCCGGCTGGAAAGAGTATCAAAAACAAGGGACCGTCTGCGGCATCGAGCTGCCCGAGGGACTATCGCTCTGCGATCAACTCGAAGAACCGATCTTCACCCCGTCGACCAAGGCGGAAGAAGGGCTGCACGACGAAAACATCTCGTTCGAGAAGATGGTCGAGACGGTCGGCATCGACGTGGCCGAAGAACTGCGCGACCGAAGCTTGGCGATCTTCAAGAAGGGCGTCGAGTATGCCGCGACGAAGGGGATCATCATCGCCGACACGAAATTCGAGTGGGGACGCACCGAGACGGGCGAGCTGATCCTGATCGACGAGGTCCTGACCCCCGACAGCTCCCGCTTCTGGCCGGCCGACTCCTACGAGCCCGGCAAGAACCAGCCGTCGTTCGACAAACAGTTCGTCCGCGACTGGCTCGAATCGACCGACTGGGACAAAGAGAGCGAGCCGCCCGCCTTGCCCGAGGAGATCGTCGCCAAGACCCGTGAAAAATACGTCGAGGCCTACGAGCGTTTGACCGGCAAGGCGTTTTAGAAAACAAGAAATACTTTCTGTTTCATCGGATATTTCAGTGCAAGTTTTAATGTCTCTATAAAATAACAAGTTCTCTATCCCAAGCCGAAATTGGGCCGCGAAGCGTGCCCTATTTCGGATCCGGAATAGGGACGAACGTCCCAATTCCGGCTTGGCGTGTTTGGCAACTTCATTCCTGAGACTCAAAAACAAGAAAATATGTAATCACTCAATCGAATCCACTACCAAAGCATGGATGGTATGAACCAACCGACCGAGAACAACCAGTACTACTTCCCGCACGATAGCCTCGTTCACGATCCGATCCACGGCTATATCCCGTACACGCCGCCGAGCGAGCTGCCGGCCGGGGAGGTCGCCGAGCAAGAGATCATCGACCACCCCTGGGTGCAACGCCTCCGCCAGATCCACCAGCTCCAGACCGCATGGTGGGTCTTCCCCTCGGCCGAGCATACCCGCTTCCAACACTCGCTCGGTGCGATGCACTTGGCCGGTCGCGTGGCCCAGGAACTTTACGACAATCTCAAACGGGTCGCTCCCGAGGTGCCGAGCCAGGGCTATGTCGAAACGCTGCTCCGGATGGCCGGGCTGCTCCACGACGTCGGCCACGGCCCGTTCGGCCATTTCTTCGACGAGCATTTCCTGCGCGACTACGACCTCACCCACGAGACACTCGGCGCCCATATCATCCGCCACGAGCTCGGCGACCTGCTCCAAAAAGTTCGCCGCAATCCGAACTCGGCCCTGGCCGACAACGAGACGCTCGACCCTGAACATATCACCACGCTGATCACGCGTCCGAAATCGGATGACCTGGACCAAACGCCCCACTGGCTCCGGCTACTCCGCAGCCTCTTCAGCGGGATTTACACGGTCGACAACATGGACTTCGTGCTCCGCGACGCGTACATGGCCGGCTACAGTTCCCGCTCGTTCGACCTCGAGCGACTCCTGCACTACACCACGTTCACGCCCGCCGGGCTGACGATCCACGAGCGCGGCCTGGCCTCGCTGGTCCGGTTCATCGCCGTGCGTGGCGAGCTGTTCCAAGCGATCTACTTCCACCGCACGGTCCGCGCGATCGACCTCACGCTGCAAGAGCTGTTCGCTCGAAGCAAGCGGCACCTCTTCCCCGGCAACCCGGTGGAAAACCTCGAGGCCTATCGCCGATTCACCGAGTGGTCGATCGTCGTCCACGTAACCGACTGGCTCACGAGCCAAGACACCGAGCTGCACACGCTCGGCCAGGCGTGGCAACGGCTGCTCCGCCGCGAGGTGCCGTGGAAGATGGCCTGTCAACGGACCATCTTCTTCCAGCCGGGCGAGTCGGAGCGAAGCAGCGTCTTCGCCACTCCGTCGGTCTTCGAAGCGGCCGTCCGCGACCAGCTGTCCGGAGAGTTGAAGGACCTGCCGATGAAGGTCGACCTGGCTCGACACGTCCACCGGCCCGGCGCACATCATCCGACCGCCGGCCAGAATTTTTTATACGATCCGGCCACCAAGCAGACACGAGCCCTCGACGATCGCGAGCTGTTCCGCCGTCTCCCGCTCAGTTGCCGGATCTGCCGGATCTATACCCAAGACCCGGCTCACAACGGCGAACTCGCCCAAGCAATGGACACCCTCGTCCAAGCCGGCGGCGCCGACGATGCAACGAATATGTAAAAACATGGTAGTTCCCAATTTGTTAGCGGCGGGGCTTGTCCCCGCGTTAAAACGGTTAGCGGCTACGGATTCATTCGCCACCTATTCCCACATTTTCATCGTCGAAAGCGCGGGGGCAAGCCCCGCCGCTAACAAACGAAAACCAAAATTTGGAACTACTGAAAACTGAACACCGAAAACGAAATTATCATGAAGCCGACTGATTACGAAGCGTTATGTGAACAGCTCGCCGCGTTGCTCGAAGGGGAAACCGACCCGATCGTCAACATGGCCAACACGTCGGCCCTGCTGTTCGTGAGCCTGGACGACGTTAATTGGGCCGGGTTTTATCGGCTGATCGACGACCAGCTCGTCCTCGGCCCGTTCCAAGGACGGCCCGCCTGCACCCGAATCAAAATCGGAAAAGGGGTCTGCGGCACCGCCGCCAAGGCCAGAATTCCACTGTTGGTCGAGGATGTCGAAGAGTTCCCCGGCCATATCGCCTGCGATCCCCACTCCAAATCGGAGCTGGCGGTCCCGATCATCAAAGGCGGTCAACTGTCCGGCGTCCTCGACCTGGACAGCCCGACCCTTGGCCGATTCCACGACGCCGATCGCATCGGCATCGAAAAAGTAATCCAAGTGTTTCTCAACGCCACCGTATTTCAATAACAATAACGTTGCTGAAAACAAGTTAGCGGTGGGGCTTGTCCCCACGTTAAAGATTATTTGGTACGTGTCACGTAAAAAAATAGAAATTCCTTTACGCGGGGACAAGCGGCGGATAAATCCACTGCAGCTAACAAAGTCAAAATCCCACACCCAATACATTTAAAAAAACATGCCAACACCACCAACACCCTACGAATCGTACCAAAACCCGTTGATCACCCGCTACGCCTCGCGCGAGATGAGCCACATCTGGAGCCCGCAACGGAAATTCAGCACGTGGCGACGTCTTTGGGTCGCACTGGCCGAAGCCGAAGCGGAACTCGGGCTGCCGATCTCCAAGAAACAGCTCGACGAACTCCGTGCCCACATCGACGACATCGACTTCGACGCGGCCGACCAATACGAGCACAAGCTGCGACACGACGTGATGGCCCACGTGCATGCCTACGGCGACGTCTGCCCGACCGCTCGCCCGATCATCCACCTCGGTGCGACAAGCTGCTACGTCACCGACAACACCGACCTGATCCTGCTGGGCGACGCCTTACGCCTGGTCCGCGACCGGCTGGTGAGCGTGATCGATCGGCTCGGCCAGTTCGCCGTCGAGCAACGAGCCTTGCCATGCCTCGGCTTCACGCATATGCAGCCGGCCCAACCGACGACCCTCGGCAAACGGGCGTGCCTCTGGGCCTACGACTTCGTACTCGATCTAATCGAGCTCGAGTTTCGGATCGAGCAGCTCAAAGCCCGTGGCCCGAAAGGGACCACCGGCACCCAGGCAAGCTATCTCGAACTGTTCGAGGGCGATCATCAAAAAGTCCGCGAGCTCGAGCGTTTGGTCTGCAAGAAGATCGGCTTCGACGCGACCTACGCCGTCACCGGCCAGACCTACCCGCGCAAGATCGACTCGCAAGTGATGGCCGTCCTTTCCGGCATCGGGCAGAGTGCCCACAAGATGGCGACCGACCTGCGTCTGCTCCAACATCGCAAGGAGGTCGAAGAGCCGTTCGGCAAGCACCAGATCGGCTCGTCGGCGATGGCCTACAAACGCAACCCGATGCGTAGCGAACGGATCTGCTCGTTGGCCCGGTTCATCATCAGTCTGGAATCCAACCCGGCCGCGACGCTCGCGACCCAGTGGTTCGAACGGACGCTCGACGACAGTGCCAACCGCCGGCTGACCCTGCCGCAAGGCTTCCTGGCGACCGACGCCGTCCTGATGATCTGCCAAAACGTGACCGACGGCCTGGTCGTTTATCCGAAAGTGATCCAAGCCCACCTCGAAGCCGAGCTCCCGTTCATGGCGACCGAAAACATCCTGATGGACGCGGTCGCTGCCGGCGGGGATCGCCAAGACCTTCACGAGCGGATCCGCACCCACAGCCAAGCGGCCGCCGCCGTGGTCAAGGAGCAAGGCGGCGCGAACGACCTGATCGAGCGACTCTCGGCCGACCCGGCTTTCAAGGCGGTCGACCTCGCTTCCGTCTTGGACCCGACCCGATTTGTCGGCCGATCGCCGGAGCAGGTGGACGAGTTCGTCGCCGAGGTGGTCGACCCGATCCGGAAAAAGTATCCAGAGGCGTTGGATAGTAAAGGCGAAGTCAACGTCTAAAAACTCTTATTGAGTCTCAGATATTTAAAGTTACAGGATTTCAATATCAGTACCAAGCCGGAATTGGGACGATAGTCCCTATTCCGGGTCCGTACTACGATTTATCACACCTTCGACCCGGAATAGGGCACGCTTCGCGGCCCAATTCCGGCTTGGATACTTG
>JASFHG010000102.1:0-9271 GCA_050123355.1 Planctomycetia bacterium | reverse complement strand
GGCGACCGAGGTCATGGCAAGAAGCAGAGCCAACGCGCAAAGTACCTTTTTCATCGATCAGTTCTCCTTGGAATGATTATGTCGATTGTGCTGATGATAGGGCACTTCAGGCGATGGCTCGACACTTTGGTTCTACGCCGTCTGCGCAGAAGGCCCTCCAACGCCACTCTAGGTCACAAAAAGAGCCAAGGCCGGATGTTTTTATCGTGATTCTCCCGACGATTCCGTAACTACTTGGGCGATAAACTCGTTGACCTCCTCGGGCCATGTTATCGGCAAGCAATGACCGGCCCCCGATAGGACTACGTCTGGCTCGGCGTAACGGATCGGAAGCACTTGGTCCCTGTCCCCGTGGATCACATGCAGCGGGCAAGAGGTCGGATTCTCCGGTCCGCGCCAGCGGAGAATCGCTTGGGCCGTCCAGTGAAAAAACGAGATCGGTGCGTCAAAAAACAATTGATAAATCAGTTGCCGGTTTTCTGAAAAGTGTTTCCCGCGAAGTGCGCGATGCAGTTTCATAATGGCACGAGGCGCGTACCACATCGCAGCCGGGATGAAACGAATTAAAGGACGAAAGATGTGGTATCGGCGCGGCAATCGAGTACCGGAGGCGATCGAAGCGATGAGGATACATGCCCGGACATCGAGGTGCTGGGCCATTTCCATCGCGACCATTCCGCCGAACGAAAGCCCGGCCAGATAGCAAGGTCGGCCCGGATCGATCGACTCGGCCAACCGCTTGGCGTAGCCGGCCAGCGACTCGTTACGCGACTCGGGCACCAACCACTCCGGCACGATCGGCTCGACCGGTCCCAGATCCGCTTCAAGCTGATTGTGCCATATCCGATGATCGGTCCCCCAGCCGGGAATCAGAAAGAGAGGGGTTTTGGGTGAAATGTCGCTGGAATGAGCGGGATCTGGCATAATGTAGATAGCCTTATTTTCAATATTGGGAGCCAAAAACTCGTCTTGACCCGATCGGGAAACTTTGGGAAACTCCCCCACCTATTTTATCGACAATCCACTAGGAATATCAGGGAGGATATCATGCGATGTTTTTGGATTTTGGCCCTACTGGTTGCGACCACGGGATTTATGGCCGGCTGCAATAATGACGACGGCAAATCGCCCCCTAATAATGAGGGGAATGGCACTCAGGAAACGACCAACCCACAGGAGGAAAATGGGCAAGCATCCACTGCAACGCCGGCAGAGGTGGTTAAGGATTTCCTTGAAGCGGCACGAACCGACAATAAAGAACAGGTCGCCGCATTGTTGACGCCTATTGCTCGAGAGGAAGCGGCACGGACCCAACTTGATGTCGTTGGCGCCGTAGCGAGCAACATCGTTGATTTTGAACTGGGTAGGACTCACCAGACCAATCCGAAAGCGGCCGGTGTGGAAAGCTGCCTGGTCCGACAAACCGATCCGAATGCGAAGCCTCAACCTTTAGAGATGGTTTGGGCCGTCCGTTTGACTGAAGAAGGTTGGCGGATCAACGGCGTGATTCTTCCCATCAGCGATCAAGAATCGCTCTTCCTCAATTATGAAAAGCCGGAGGAAATCTTCAAGCAACATGAAGCGATGGCCTCTCAAAAGAAGGGCGATCCCAATAAAAAAGAGAAAACGATCCTTCGCTAGTGGCGAAGCGATTTCGGTTTTTTGAATAAATGTATATGAAGCCGGGTTTGGAACGAGTTTTCAGGCCCGGTTTTTTATTGGATGTTAGCCCGGCCGCGTGCGGCCGGTATGACGCGGTAAAAATCCCGTCGCACGCGACGGGGCTAACAAGCACAATCATTAATTTATAAGTTTTTGGCTAGATTCTTAATCGCGATGGTTGACGATCGCGTCGATGATGCCGTCGGTCGTGTAGACAGTTGCTTCGGCGGTCGGCTCGAAACCGAGGTCGCGGAGCGTCTGCGAAGTGATCGGGCTGATCGAAACCAGCCGTACGTTGCGGAGCGCCTCGCCATACATCGTGATCAGCGAACGAGCGATCGCCGAACTGGTAACCGTAACCCAGTTGACCTGGTTATCGAGTATCTGGCGTTTGGTTCGCAGGACCTCCAGGTCGTCCGGGGGCGTGTCCTCGCTCGTGTACGCGACCACTTCGGTGACGTCGGCCCCTGCCGCCTTGAGCCGATCGGCCAGCAAAGTCCGCCCTCGACTCGCCCGGATCAACAGAAATCGCTTTCCGGGAGCGTCCTGCGAAAGGCCTTCGGCCAGTTCTTCGGCCCGATATTTCTTTGGGACCAGATCGACCGGCTGCCCGAACTCGTTACGCAACACGGCGGCCGTACTCGGTCCGATTGCAGCCAGCCGGCAGGCTTTAAGGGTTTCCTGGCCTGTGTCGCCAAGAGTTGCAAGGATCCGATCGCAGAAGTAGCGGACCCCGTTCACGCTCGAGAAAACGACCCATTCGAAATCCTCCAGACGCTCAATGGCCCGATCGACCGGCCCCCAATCCGCCGGATCGCGGATCACGATCGCCGGTTGTGCGATGGTCCGAGCCCCCAGTTTTTCGAGCTTGGCACAGAATTCGTCCGCCTGTTCATGCGACCGCGGGACGAGAATGCATTGACCACTCATAAGAGGGGGCATCGGCTGGACTCCTGTGTGAAGATAGTGACGTTACAACGATTTCGGGCATGAGACCCGGGTATAAAACGGTGGCTTCTTTTATTTCTACTAGTTGGTTTGGCGTCGTTTTTTTGTTAAAATGAAGTACCCGACAGACTATTTTACTCTATTGAGGTTTGTATTGCCAATGAGCGGTTCTGCGGCCAGCGAATCGGTCATCCAAGGGTATGCAATACATCGGGATCAATAACTGTCGGTACGGAACAACTCCATCCCCGGGCCAGAACTATGTCAAATGACACTCCAGAAAAACCGGATTCCGCCAAGCGCCAGCCATTGACGCCGGCCTCGCGAAAACGGTTTCAGCAACTTTTTGTGCATGCGGGCAAGCAAGCGGCACAAGACAATTTCGACTATGCCACGGAACTGTTTACGCAGTGCGTGCTGGGCGATCTCGACAACATCGCGTATTGGCAGAGCTTTTTCGCCAATCTCAAAAAGAAGTACGACAACAACAAAAAAGGGGCCAAAATGTCCGGGCTCCGGTCCGGTGGCGACAAGGCGGCTCTCAAAAAGTCCCAGCTTTCCAAGGATTATCAAGGGGTCTTCAGACATGGCGTGGAGGTTCTCAAGCTCAATCCGTGGGACGTGTCGACCCTGTTGGCGATGCATAGTGCGGGCGAGAGTCTCGAGTTAGATGAGGTGCCCCTTCTGTTCCTGCGTATTGCACTGGATGTGGCTCCGAACGATGTCCACGTCAACCGTGCGGCCGGCCATGCCCTTCGGCTTCGGAAGCAGTTTGACCAAGCCATTGCCTGTTGGCACCGGGTTGAAGAAGCCTCGAAAGGAAACGACCAGGAAGCCCAGAAGCAGATTGCCGAACTGGCGGTCGAAAGGACCATCGATCATGGTGGATACGACGGTGCCGAAACGTCCCGCGAGGTGAAGGTCGAAGGCCAAGGCCCCGCGGTCCGGCAGGAGCTTTCCCGCGAGGAATCCCTCAAACAGGCGATCCGTCTCGATCCAAAATTGATGAAAAACTACGTCGATCTGGCGGAGTTCTACTTCCAGGAAGAACGGTATGCCGACGCCGAAAGTACCCTCCAGGAGGCCTACAATCAGTCGAAGGAAGATATCGACATCTTGGATCGGCTGGAGGACGCCCAGCTAAGAAACCTTCGCTATCAGCTTCGCCAGGCGGAGAATGAGGCCAAAACCGAGGGCACCAATGAGGCAAAAGTCGCCTGGAAAAAGGCAAAAGAGCAATATGACCTCAAATCGCTCGCCTCGATCGAGCGCCGTGTGAAGCGATTCCCTAACAATCTGAACTACAAATTCGAGCTGGGACGGGCGTTGCAGCAGATGGATCGGACCAATGAAGCGATCCAATGGCTCCAAGCGGCCCGGGAAGTGCCCTCCAAACAGGGGGAGTGTATGCTCCGCCTGGGGCAGTGTTTCCAAAAAATCAAGCAATATCAGCTCGCCATGAGCCATTTCGAGAAAGCGATCCAGCAGATTTCGGACCGAGATGCCGACAACAAAAAGATTGCTCTCTACTACGCCGGGCGGCTTGCCCTCGGGTTGAAGGACGCTGAGAAGGCCGAAAAGTATCTTACCTCCTTAGCGGGGATCGATTTTGGCTATAAAGATATCGGGGAGCTACTGGACAAGTTGGCCGCTTTACGCGATAATGGCTGATTCGTATAAAATTCAACCCCCGTTTTAGCCGGTCGCCTAGCAGGTTTTGTGACCGGTGATAGAGAAATAATACAAATTTTGTAGTTAGTTAGAGAAGTACGTAAAAGATGCCAAATACTAAAAGTGCCAAAAAGAGACTTCGTCAAAATGTGACTCGTCGTGACCGAAACCGATCGGCCAAGCGTGCCTTGCGTAACCGAATCCGCAAAGTTCGTGAAGCGGTTGAAGGTGGAAGCGTTGAAGAGGCGGAAACCCAATTCAAGCTCGCGGTCAAGTCGTTGGATCGCGCCGGCTCGGCTAACCTGATCCATCCCAATGCGGCAGCCCGCACCAAATCGCGTCTGTCCGCTCGCGTTAAGGCGATGAAGCAAGCCAACTAGGGAATACCCACTGGAAAAGCGGGAGACCGATCACTCTGCGCAGTGATGCGAGGTCGCCCGCTTGTTGTTTTTTGTTTACTCTTACACTTCTTTCACCATCTGTGAAGTCTCATGACCAATGCCAATGGACCGACCCGAGTGGCCGTCCTCGGCTCGACAGGAAGCATCGGGCGGAGCACGCTTGATGTGGTTCGAGCGTCGCATGGTCGTTTACAAGTCGAGGCTCTCTCGGCCCATCGCCAGACCGGCTTGCTGCTGCATCAGGCGATCGAGTTCTCACCGCGTCAGATCGTCGTAACGGACCGAGCCGCTTACGAATCTCAAGATTGGTCCGAACTCCCCTCCGGGGTTGAATTGATCGCGGCCGACGACGGAATCCGGCAGATCGTTTCCGGCCAGGAGGTCGATATCGTCGTCTCGGCCATTGTCGGCAGTGCCGGCCTGGTTGGGACGTGGGCCGCCTTAGAGGCGGGCAAGACGGTTGCTCTGGCCAATAAGGAGAGTCTCGTGGTCGGCGGAGGGCTCGTCACGCGGTTGGCTAAATCAACCGGGGCGAAGATCCTGCCTGTCGACAGCGAGCATGGCGCCGTTTTTCAAGCACTTTTGGCGGGCCGCCGCGAGGAAATCCGCCGGATCATCCTCACTGCAAGTGGAGGCCCCTTCCGATCTTACACCGAGGAGCAGCTCGATCAGGTCACGGTCGAGGAGGCTCTGGCCCACCCAACTTGGGAGATGGGCCGCAAGATTACCATCGATTCGGCAACTATGGTAAATAAAGCCCTTGAGGTAATCGAGGCAAGATGGCTGTTCGACTTGGCCTCCGACCAGATCGAGGTGATGATCCACCCGCAGTCGATGGTCCACTCGATGGTCGAGTATATTGACGGCTCGGTGATCGCGCAGCTAAGCCCACCTGACATGAAGCTGCCGATCCAGTATGCTCTCATGTGGCCTGACCGCTGTGATGGCGTGGCAGCCCGATTGGATTGGAGCCAGTCGATGCACCTCGATTTTATCCCGCCTGACCTGAATCGATTCGATGCGTTGAACCTTGGCCGCGAGGTCGCTGCTCGGGGAGGTACTGCCGGTGCGGTTCTCAACGGTGCGAACGAGGCGGCCGTTGCCGCGTTTTTAAACGGCCAGATCCGCTTCACGCAAATTGTGCCCGCGGTTCGAGCGGTCCTTGAACATCATGACTTTGACCCCAACCCGACTCTCGATCAGCTCCTCGAGCTCGATCGTTGGTCTCGCCAGGAGGTGGCACGTTGGATAACTTTATAGCACTAAATGGTTTTTTGAACATGGATAACTTTTTCGTTTTTGGTTTTTGGTTATTTGACCCCGATTTCTTGATCAACGCGTTGCAAGTGGCGATCGGCCTCGGGCTGGTCATCTTCGTTCACGAACTGGGCCACTTTGTCGTCGCCAAACTTTGCGGCGTACGATGCGACAAGTTTTATATCGGCTTCGATATCGGCGGCTGGAAGTTCTGTAAATTCAAGGCGGGCGAGACGGAATACGGTATCGGAATTCTTCCCTTGGGCGGTTATGTGAAGATGCTGGGCCAGGAGGATAATCCGGGCCGGCTGAAAGAGGAGATCCAAAGGGCCAAGGCGGGCCAGGCTCCGCTCGATACGCCCGAAGGGGAAGAGGTCAAGCCGCTGTCCGAGAAGGAGATCAAAGAACTGGAAGATGCTCTCTACGATCCGCGTAGCTACCTTGCCCAAAGCGTGCCAAAGCGGATGGCGATCATCTCGGCCGGCGTGATCATGAACCTCATCTTCGCGTTTGTCGTGGCGTGTATTGCGTATGGTATCGGTGTTGAAAAACCGGTCTGCGGCGTCGGGTCCTTGCATCCCGGGGACTCCGCTTGGCAAGCCGGTCTGAAGCCGGGCGATATGATCGTCAAGATCAACGATCAACCGGTCAAGCAGTTTCGCGATCTGCAAGAAAAAGTGGCGTTGAGCGATGCCGAAACAAAGAAAAACGGGATCCCGTTCGTCGTCAAGCGGCCCGGAGTTAAGGAACCGATGTCGTTTGTGATCCTTCCCAACTTGGATCGCCAAGCACCCACGATCGGTGTGACCAGTCCGAGCGGCACTTCGGTTATAGAGCCTCGGGAAGGTTTTTCTTTCATCCAACCTCTCTCGGCCGCCTCGAAAGCAGAGCCAGAGCTGAAGCCGGGTGATACGTTTGTCGAGATCAACGGTCGTAAGATCAAAAATAATGCCGATCTCCATGAAGCACTGGCCCTGGAGCGGGAAAAGCCTCTTGAGGTGACCCTTGAACGTATCGATCCGAAGTGGGACCCGAAAAAGGCAAAGAAGGGGGAAAAGCCAAAGACCATCACGCTCAAAACACAAATCCCGGTTCAGCCGCTTGTCGGAGTCGGTCTGGTCATGAAGATGGCTCCGATTACCGCCATACGAAGTGGCTCGCCTGCGGAACAAGCCGGTCTGAAACCGGGCGATCTGATCAAAGCGATCGATGGCAAAGATGCAGGCGACCCGATGACGCTGGAGACTCGATTGCGTCATCGGACAGGCGAGACGATTACGCTCACCGTGGAGCGAAAGGATAAATCGTTGGAGATTCCCGTCACCGTCGGGCCCGACGATACGTGGAGCGGTTTGAGTCTTTCCTTTAACAACAGCATGCTCGCGGTCCCTGAACTGGGGATCGCGATCCGAGTTCCCCGAGAAGTGGCCGGCGTCTTGCCCGATTCTCCGGCCGCGAAGGCGGGTATCAAGCCGGGCCAGAAGATCAAATTGGTGACGATGATCCCGCCCAAAAAGGAAGAGGTAGCAAAATACTTTACGAAAAAAGAGATCAAAAAACTCGAACTGGAAGAAAAAGAGTTGGATTTCGAGACCGACAAGGAGAAAAAGAAAATTTCGTGGCCAGACGTTTTCAACTTGATGCAAAGTGCGATTCCCGGCATGAAATTTGAATTTACATTCACCAAGGGAAAACCGGTTACTCTGGTCCCCGTTCCCTTGGAAGGACGATTCAATCCGAATCGTGGCATTGTTTTCAAACCGACTTTGATCCACTATCAGGCGGAGACCTTCGGCCAGTCGTTGGAATATGGGGCCGATGAGACCTTGCGTCAAACGACCTTGATTTTCCGTTTCCTCGACCGACTCTTTTCCGGAGATATTTCACCGACCAATCTGGCCGGGCCGGGGACGATCGTCGCCGTGGCAAGTGATCGGGCCGAAGCCGGGTTTTCTGAGTTCTTGCTGTTCTTGACGCTCCTCAGTGCGAACCTGGCGGTCGTCAACTTCCTGCCGATTCCGGTCCTCGACGGTGGGCACATGGTCTTCTTGACCTACGAGTTGATCTTTCGCAAGCCGGCCAACGAGACAGTCCAAATCGTCTTGAGTTATATAGGCCTTTTGTTCATCCTTGGCTTGATGCTCTGGGTGATCGGCCTGGACATCATGCGATTTGTCTCGTAGAGAGACGAAATCGTTCATTGCTGAATCCAATAAAAAAGGTGGCCGAAAAGCCACCTTTTTGGGTTTGAGGTTTTAACGAAATCGAAGGCGATTAGAAATTTTCTTCTTCCTCTTCTTCTTCTTCTTCTTCCCCATCACCCTCATCGAGATCGTCCCATTCTTCATCGTCTTCGTCCCACTCTTCTTCTTCCTCTTCCTCTTCTTCTTCTTCCTCCCATTCTTCATCGTCCTCGTCCCACTCTTCACCATCTTCTAGTTCGTCGTCATCCCACTCCTCGTCGTCATCCAGTTCTTCTTCGTCTTCGACTTCTTCCCATTCGCCATCTTCGAATCCTTCATCTTCATCTTCATCCTCATCTTCGTCTTCATCCTCGTCGTCATCTACATACTCGTATTCCTCGTCATCATCTAGTTCCTCATCGTCTTCATACTCTTCATCCTCGTCGTCATCTACATACTCGTATTCTTCATCGTCGTCCAGTTCCTCGTCGTCTTCGTACTCTTCATCCTCGTCATCATCTACATACTCATATTCCTCGTCGTCTTCGTCGTCTTCGTCCTCGTCTTCATATTCGTCGCCGTCGAGTTCTTCTTCGTCCTCGAAGTCGAACACTTCTTCAATCGCAGGGTCGGTAAGCAGGGAAGAAAAGTCGTCCGCTACGTTTTTGGTTTTGGAAGTAGAAGCATTAGGTGTAAGAACGGTGTGCGTCACTTTTTGGTCTCCAATATACGCATACAGTAAAAACGTGTTTTGTTCTATGAAAACAAATTCTTCTTGAATTCTCAAGCCAAATGGTTTTGATGCCGCCGATGGCAAGAGCCAAGTTCATAGAAGCACTGGTAAAACCGCTTACTCGGTTATCGGTTCCGAGGACTCCGAATCCTGATCGTTTTGTTCGGCATCCTCTTGGAAATCATCTTCCTCGTCTTCCGGTTCTTGAGTCTCTATCTCTGGCGGTTCGGATTCGAACCATTCGCGATGAGGCAAGTCGTCGATACTGCCCAAGCCAAAAACTTGGAGGAAGCGTTTAGTTGTACCGTACAAAAAAGGTCGACCCAGTTCAAGGGATCTGCCGGCAATCCGGACCAAATCTCTTTCCATGAGCTGCCGAAGCATCTCGCCGCACTGGACCCCGCGGATCGCCTCGA
>JASFHG010000101.1:0-9278 GCA_050123355.1 Planctomycetia bacterium | reverse complement strand
GGACACGGATTGACCGGCAGCATGCCGGGCATGACGCTCTCCCTCCGCGCGCGGCGACGGCCGGTCTCTGGGTCAAACTTCCGGCAGGCGGACCTCCCCCGACAAGACTGGCCGGTCCACTCGAGGAGAGCGGAAGAGGCCCCCACGAAGGCGACGCTGAACACCTGCAATAAACGAGGCATGGGGTCTCATGCACAGCGACGCCGGGAAAGCGAACGGGGTCACCTGCTTTCGCACGGATCCTCCTCCGGTCGTGGCGGCGGGAAAGGAACGGAGTCCAGCCCGTCGCCGCCTACCCCGTAACTATCGAGGTCCTAGGGATAGGCTCGGTAGCCAGAGTTTGCAACGGTCGAGAGCTCTCGCCAGTCAGGGATGGACCCGAAGCCGGGTCGTACACCAGTGTACCCATGTTCATACTGTACAAGTACCTGAATTGCGTTCAGGTGTCTGTACGAAAAACAAGGGGACGCCGCTTGCACCCCCCTCGCTTCACCCGACGCGTCCGACCGACACGCCGAACCCCATCCTAGCCCTGGTATGGGTGACCTGCGAGCCCCCTACGCCATCAGGCGCCCAGCCAGGCCCTTTTTCTTGGTGCTGACGCACCAGGGCGGGAACCCGCTCCCGTTGGTCGCTGACGTGAGCACGAAACTTCTATCCGCTCTCTTATGGTCGATCGCAATCCTTCGTGGCGATTCTCTTCGACGTAATAATGTAGGGTGCGTCGTGACGCACCTTCTGAAAAACGCTTTTCCAAAACCATCTTAGCCGCCGAGCTTGCTCGTCGCTTCGAAAGAAAGTAAATATGCCAGCGCCCAACGGAAGCGGGTTCCCAGGTGGTGCGTAAGCACCAACCAAAAAGCGCCGAACAAGCTCGACGGCTAAAGGGGGTGGATAGAACGCGAACACCGATCCCAATCGACGAGCAAGCTCGACGGCTAAGGTGCGTCTCGACGCACCCTACAATGTCACCATCAAAAGAATCGCCACGAAGGTCTGCGATCGACCATCCGTGGGCAAGAAAAATTTCGTGCCCGCGTCAGCGACCAACGGGAGCGGGTTCCCGCCCTGGTGCGTAAGCACCGATCAAAATCATTTGCCCAGCCGGTTTACCGCTTCCGGTGTGGTTAGCTCGTCAAACTGCTCGGCCGTAACCAGTCCGCTTGCTATTGCTAACTCGCGGATGGAGCAGCCACGGTTCTCGGGGAGCGAGGCTTGTTTGAGCAGGAGCTCGGCTTGGTCGTAGCCGATCTGGCCGACTAGGGCGGTGATGGTGGCGGTGCTCGATTCGACGTGGGCACGGCATTGGTCGGCGTTGGCTTCGAGGCCTTCGATGCAACGGGCAGCCAACGTGTCGCAGGCGGCGATCAGAAGGTCGAGCGTGTCGAGGAGGCGGTCGGCGATCAGAGGCAGGAAGGCGTTCAGTTCGAGGTTGCCGGACGCCGCGGCATGGGCGATCACTTGGTCGTTGCCGAGGACGGTCATCGCGACTTGGGAGACCGCTTCGGGGATCACCGGGTTGATCTTGCCGGGCATGATGGACGAACCGGCTTGGACGGCCGGGAGGCGGAGCTCGCCGAGGCCGGCGTCGGGGCCGGAGGAGAGGAGGCGGAGGTCGGTGCAGATTTTCAGCAGCGTCGTGGCGAGCGCTTTGAGGATGCCGCTCACTTCGACGAAGACGTCCGCGTTTTGGGTCGCTTCGACCAGGTTTTCGGCACGGGCCAGGCCGATGCCGGTGATCTCGCGGAGCGTGTCGACCGCACGGAAGATGAAACGACGCGGGGCGGCAAGGCCGGTCCCGATCGCGGTTCCGCCGAGGTTGACGGTCCGGAGCCGCTCTTCACATTTATAGATCCGCCATCGGTCGCGGGCCAGCGGCTCGGCCATCGCGGCCATCGACCGGCCGAAGGTCGTCAGGACGGCGTCTTGCATCTCGGTCCGGCCGATCTTGACGATCGAGGCGAACTCTTTTTCTTTCGCTTGAAACGCGTCGGTCAAGCGGATCACTTTTTGCTCCAACTCGCGGACGGCACGGATCGCGGCGACTTTCAGTGCGGTCGGGTAGGTATCGTTGGTCGATTGGTGGAGGTTCAGGTGATCGTGGGGAGAGATATAGTCGTACTCGCCTGGTTGGCGACCGGCAAGGGTCAAGGCACGGTTGGCGAGCACCTCGTTGACGTTCATATTGGTCGAGGTGCCTGCCCCACCTTGCAGGGCGTCGACAATAATATGGGAATCGAGTTGACCGTCGGCCATCTCGCGGCAGGCGGTCTCGATCGGGGCGAACCGGTCGTCGTCGAGGTGGCCGAGTTCATGGTTCACCCGGGCGGCAGCCAGCTTGACCAGGCCATAGGCATGGACCAGTCGGCGCGAGACGGGCCGGTCGGCAATCGGGAAATTCTCTGCGGCCCGAAGCGTGTGGATGCCCCACAGTGCCTCTTTCGGAACGTTTTTCGTCCCAAGCAGATCGGTCTCTTTTCGGTAGTTTTCCATGCGATAAGTATACGTTTTATAGATAGAAGAGGATAGAGGACAGACGACAGAGGTGCTACCGCACCGGCGTAAAATCAGCATGGAGCGGGAGCTCCTTCTGTTCTCTGTCCTCTATCATCTGTCCTCTTATTCCCTCCGCTCAAGCGGGGGGGAAATATCGTCAGATCCGGCAAAAGTCGCCAAATTGGAATATTTGGATCAACCGATCGGGTAGGAATATCCGAAAAGATCGATACAGACTACCAAGGAAAGTCTCGTGAAGGCCATTTCCTATGTAGAAAAACCAGTCTGAGGGGGGGCACTTCTCAGACATAAAGGCCTTTCGCGGGCATCTTGCCCAGAGACATTTCCAACTTGGTTTACAAAACCAATACTCAAAAAGCTGCCGACAAACCGGACACGCCCAATACAAGGGGGGCTGCCGCTGGCGGACAGGGAGGTTCGATCGATGTATTATCGCTTTTTCGTATTCATGGCCGTTGTCGCGATCGCGATATCGGGAGTGGCCCAGGCCCAAGTGGGGATGGTGTCGCAGGACCAACTGCTGGCACCGATTCCGGACAGCGCACCTAACTCCGGCGACGGCATCTTAAATGAAGATGTGCCTGCGATGGTCACAACCACGGTTCAGGAAGATGGAGGCTACAGCGCGTGTGGCGATCAGGGATGTTGTGACTATTGTCCCTCGACCTACTGCACGCCCCATCTCTGCACGCCGTGTGGAGCTCCGGTAAGCAAGCTCTTGTTCGGCTCGGAGCAGAACTATGGCGGGCCATGCACCTCGCCCTACTTCTTCCACAAGGGTCAGTTCGTCGTGCAATCGTGGCTCGATCAAGGTTATACCTGGAACTCGGCCAATCCGAACAACCGAAGCAACTTGCCGACCGGGTTCAACGATCGAGCGAACGAGTATGAGATGAACCAACTCTACGTGGTCATGCAGCGGAAGCTCGACCATCGCAAGCGGTGGGACTGGGGTGCTCGCGTCGACCTGTTCTACGGTACCGACTACGTCTACACACAGGCAACCGGTTTGGAGCTCAACAACGACGGGACCAACCATTGGAACGGGCCTGGACCGCGGGAGACATTAGGCACTCCGGGCGGGGCCGCCATGTATGGCGTGTCGATGCCGCAGTTGTATGCCGAGTTCCTCGCGCCGATGGGATACGGCACCACGGTCAAGGTCGGGCATTTCTACTCGATCATGGGCCACGAGTCGGTCATGGCACCGGAGAACTTCTTCTACTCGCACACCTACTCGATGCTTTACGGCGAGCCGTTCACGCACACCGGCGTGTTGTGCGATTATCAACTCCGTCCGAATTTCTCGATCCGTGGCGGTATCGTTCGCGGTTGGGATGCGTGGGAAGATCCCGAAGTTATGGGCCGGTCCGAACGACGTGTCGGTTTCCTCGGCGGTTTGGGTTGGGAAAGTCGCAATAAACGGACGGCGATCGATTTCAATATTTACACCGGCAACGAGCAGTTCGATTTCGTTGATGGACAAATGCAAAACCGAACGAACTACAGCCTCGTGCTGAAACGGAAAATCACCTCGCGATTTACCTACGTCATGCAACATGATTTCGGCAGCCAGCGAAAAGGCTCGTTCGTTCTCGGGCCGGAATTCAACGTACGCCAGATCAACACCAACTGGTACTCGTTGGTCAACTATATGTACTACAAACTGAGCAACGAAACCTCGCTCGGGTTCCGATTCGAGTGGTTCAAGGATCCGGAAATCAGCCGCGTGCTCCAGCTCCCGACACCCGCAGGCTCCACGGGCAGCAACTATTACGCCGCGACCTTCGGGATCAACTGGAAGCCGTTCAACCGCTGTGTCGTGCGGCCGGAAGTGCGATGGGACTGGTCCGACGTGACACCGTTCGGTACGCAAGGTGCCTATAACGAGTTCACCGACAAGAACCAATTCACCCTCGGCCTCGACGTATTGTACAATTTTTAGCGGCAGGGCCGCAGCCGATCGAGCTAACGCTCGGTTGTAATAACCCGCTCACCTGATGGTAGATGGCGATCGTTTGGGGCAATTTATTACTGTAGGGTGCGTCGAGACGCACCTTCCGAAAAAACGTTTTTTTAAAGGTGCGTCCCGACGCACCCTACAAAAAACCAGAAAAGGGGACAAAGAGGGCAGATTAGGGGGCAAAAAAACAGCGTGAGTGGCTTACAAGCTGCTCACGCTGTTTTCATGCGCGGTTGATGTTCTTTGCGAACTCAGTCGACGTACGTTTCGAGGAAGCGGGCCAGACGGTGGAAGTCGCTGCCGGGCTTGATGTAGCGGACGACCGTGACGAGGGTCGCCGGATCGACCAGCTCTTCAAACGGGACAAACTCCAGTTCAAGCTGACCGACGACAGAGACCATCACCCCATCGAGTCCCAGTTCGACCAAGGCACGATAGGCACCGACGCCGAGCTGGCTGCCGAGCATGACGTCGAACGCCTGCGGCTGAGCACAACGGCTTTCGTAGCCGAGCGTCAACGCGGTGACTTTCTTCGTCTTTTCGGTCTGGCGTTCGTACTCTTCGGTTACCAGATCGGCGAAGAAACCGCTGAGGTTCATCTTCGAGATCGCAATGTGGCCGTGCTCGTCGCGAGGAACACCTTTCAGTTCGGAATACGGCAGGTACTCGGCCAGCCCTTCGGCCAGTACGATCACGCCGTACTTTTTCCCTTCCAACTCCTCACGCACCCGCATCGTGGCGACAATCCGCTTGACGACCTCGTCGAGGTTCATCACCTTTCGCATCGTCGTCTCGTCGGTCTCGGGATCGGTAAACTCTTCGGTAGTTTCATACTTACCGTTGATGTCCTCGACGCTGATCACGAGACTTGCCTCGCCCGCGATCGCCGCACCATAAGCCAACCAGCCGGCACTTCGGCCCATCGTCTCGGCGATGAAGTAGCTTCGCGCCGCTTCGGCGTCCGCGACCAGGTTGCGGATCTCTTCGGCGATCACTTCAACGGCCGTGAAATAGCCGAACGTGAAGTCGATGCCGCGATAGTCGTTGTCGATCGTCTTCGGAAGGTGCACGACCGGGATCCGATGGCTACCTTCGGGCAAGCTGTCTTGGAACCGTTGAAATTTGTTGGCCGTCTTCAATGTATCGTCGCCCCCGATCGAGATCAGGGCATCGACGCCGATCGAGCGGAGCGCTTCGTAAACCGTCTTCAGTGGAGCAATACGCTCTTCGTCCTTGAGGTGGTCGGGGTGCGAAACTCGCTTACCCGGATTGGCACGGGCGGTGCCGACGATGATCCCGCGGCTGTTGCGGGTTCGCTTGAGCGTATTGTGAGTAATGCTGATATAATCTCGCCCTTCTTCCAGTGCATGCTCCGGCCCGAACTGCATCAGGTGGGAATAGCCGTTGAGAACGCCGACGACTTCGATACCATTTCGCAAAAACGAAACCGCGGCGGTCGAGATCACCGCATTGGCGGCCGGGGCGGGCCCACCGGAAAACAGAATGGCGACTTTCTTAATGTTCGACTCGGTCTGAGGGGGGTGGGATAGCGTGGTAGCCATTTCTCTAACTCCAATAAATATAGACACTTAATGTTTTTCTTCCTAAAAGGCAAGCGGTTTATTATAGCAAAACAGTTTTCGAGGCAACAGGGGGTAACACCGGACATTCCACCCCCGCCGAAAAGCTGTCATGGCGGACCGCAGCAGAATAAAAATGCCGTTTTGGGGAAGCTGCCTCCTTCAAACCATTTCCTTCCCAGGAGGACTCGCCTATATTAAAGAAAATTCTATTTGTTGTAATGGAAAAACTGAAAGTCTCATCCACCCGCCAGAAAATCCACAATTGGGTAACACCGACGAATCGCAAGCAGATTCCACGCTACCAAACCAAAGGAGAAAGCATGATGTCACAGCTTCAACGGACGATCACCGTTTGTCTTATGATTGGATTTTGTATTACCTTTTATCACCAAGCCTCGGCCTCGCCGATCGTGGTCACCTTCCCCGACGCCAATTTGGAAGCCGCCGTACGGACCAAGTTGGGCATATCAAGCGACCCCATCACCGCTGACGACATGGCGACTATTGAAACCCTGGGCATCTACAACCGCAACGTTTCCAATATCCAAGGAGTGGAATATGCCATCAATATGACCCTATTAGGACTGGGTCTCAATGACGTCAGCGACCTCACCCCATTGACCAACCTGACCAATCTGACCAGATTGAGCCTAAATGGCAATGAGATAAGCGATGTATCTCCATTGGTTGGCCTGACAAATTTAGAAGATCTGAGATTGGGTAATAACAACTTGACGGACATCACTCCGTTAACAGGGCTAACGAACGTCAACTATCTGACTTTAGGACACAACAACGTCACCAACCTCTCTCCGCTCGCCGGAATGACAACAATGACTACGCTACAAATGAACAATAATAATTTTAGCGATATCTCTCCATTAAGCGGAATGACTGCCATGACCTGGCTGGATATACGCCAAAACGATATCACGGACATTTCGCCACTAAGCGGAATGAAAGAACTGGGCTTTCTGAGTCTAGGGAGAAATAACATTAGTGATCTCTCTCCGCTCGTCGGAATGACCAAGCTGGATCGGTTGTATCTATCAGAAAACAATGTCAGTGACCTTACTCCACTAGTTGGTTTGACCAGCCTCAACTCGCTAAACTTGAGTGAAAACAATTTGAATGACCTCACCCCGTTGGTCCAAGTGCCAAGCCTGGAAATACTGTGGCTCTCGGACAACAATCTCGATAATGCCGCCGTTGCCGGACTGGCCGGAATGACGAATTTGACTGAGTTGATGCTCTCCTCCAACAATATCAGCGACATCACCTCACTCACCGGAATGACGAGCTTGATCGGAATCGGCTTGGACTACAACCAGGTCAGCGACATCTCGGTGATGGCCGGAATGACAAACCTGCAAGGCATCAACTTGGACTACAACCAAGTCAAAGACATTTCACCGGTAGCGAAGCTGAAAAAGCTGGAAGTGTTGTCGATGTACAATAATAGGGTTGAAATCATGGATCTTTCCGGGGCAAACCTGCCTTTGTTGCGAAGCTTGGATATCCACAATAGCCCCGTTAAAGAAGTTCTCCTAACCAACGCCACCATGAACCAACTATTTTTCAATACTCTCATGGACGGTGGGGGCACCTATGACGCCGGCCTTGCCGATTTAAGCGGGCCCTATAAACATGGTCCCTCCATTCTCAATATGAACTGGATTAACTTCAGCGACGTTTCTGACTTCTCACTGATGTATGGAATGGACGATCTGGAAGAGCTTTCATTCCGCGGGGCCTCCAATCTCAATGGGAACAAAGTCGTGGCGATGACCAACGAACTTGCCTCGCTAAACTGGCTCGATGTCGGGGGATTGTGGGACAGCTTCGATGCCTCGGAACAAAACGCCCTCTGCGCATGGGACGCAATCCCCGGCAACACGCTAATCACCACCCCCGTACCCGAACCGACCACGCTGAGCATGCTACTCGTGTTGGCCGGCCTGATCACACTGTGGAAAAAGCGAAAAAGCACGCTTACCTTTTGTCTCATGATCGGGTTTCTTGCCGGTCTTAGTGGGCAAGCCCAGGCCTCGCCGATCGTGGTCAATTTCCCCGACTCGAACCTAAAAACCGCCGTACGAGACAAACTGGGAATACCAAGCGACCCGATTACGATTGCCAACATGGAAAGCATGACAGGATCATTTAGTGCCAATCATGAAAACATTTACAATATTCAAGGGATGGAATACGCAACTAATCTGAGTTTGTTGACGTTATATGAAAACCACATCAGTGACATCTCCCCCGTGAGCAATTTAACCAACCTAACGGCGCTTTCCATATGGGACAACAACATTAGCGACATCTCACCCGTTTCTGGATTGACAAATTTAAGTTGGCTGAGCCTATCGTTCAATGAAGTTACCGACATTTCATCCGTGGTGGGATTAACCAACCTGACAGAACTGTACCTGAACCATAACAACATCAGTAACATTTCGGCTGTCTCGGGACTGACTAATTTGACAAACCTTGCCTTCTCCGCCAACAACGTCAGCGATATTTCGCCCCTTGCCACACTGACCAATATGGTTGAATTAGGCCTTTATGAAAATAATATCAGCGACATTTCAGCACTTGCCGGAATGACCAATCTGAGCCATATATCTTTATTCACGAACAGCATTAGCAACTTATCACCGCTCGCCGGACTGACAGACTTGACGAAAGTGTTTCTCCACCACAACAACATCAGTGATACTTCACCACTTTCTCATTTAACCGACCCTCGAACATTACTTCTAAATTCCAATAACATACAAACCCTGGATTTTAAAAACATAAACTGGCCTCTTCTAGCATACTTTAACATCTCTCAAAATCCACTTGAAGAAGTTTTCTTAAACCATGCCGTGCTCAGCCAATACACTTTTGATACGCTCATGGATGGTGGAGGCATTTCCACCTATCAAGGCGTTGCGGAAAAAAGCGATATTCTGCACATGGACATGAGCGGGGTCGATTTCGCTGATATTACTGACCTCTCGACTATGTACACGGCCGACGACCTGGAGGAACTCTCGCTCCGAGGAGCTTCCAATCTCGATGGAAGCGAAGTGGTGGCGATGACCAACGAGCTTGCTTCGCTGGACTGGCTCGATGTCGGGGGATTGTGGGACAGCTTTGACGCCACCGAAAAAAACGCGCTCTATGCGTGGGATGCGGTCCCTGGCAACACGTTAGTCATTACTCCG
>JASFHG010000100.1:0-9306 GCA_050123355.1 Planctomycetia bacterium | reverse complement strand
CCGATTGTGCAAAGACCGTTCCCAACAAAATCCCACCGCCAATGATGGTAAACAACGCGACGATTCCGATACTCGAAAGCATTCGCAGGCCATAACGGGGGAGTTTCGCCGCGATCCCCGCCGGGACGCCAATAATCGCACTCGACAGAGTCAGCCACGGCAAAGCCTTGAAGAAAGCGAAAAAATAGCCCTCTTGAAAACTGAGATTTCCAAAACCCATGCAACAAAGCAAAAGAACCAGCGCAAGGACAACAGAACCAACCCCAAAAGTGACCACCGCGCCCAACAAGGCACCTTTTAGACTGCGTCTCCACATCGCTCGTCTACTCCTGTGGATTTCATTTATTGAAAAAGGTGTTTCAAGTATACACCAAGCCGATTTCCTACACATCGCAAGGGGCAGCTTATGCGTAAATAATTATTCAAGTCGCGATATTGCGTCTGAGTATAAAACTGATAAAATAACCGATACTCTTATCCTGCCGTCTCATTCTAACAACAAACCCCAGTTCGTGGAAATAAACAAACCATGGCGTTTTTCAAGAAAAATTCCGGACGTATTTTGCGTATACGGCCCGGGCATCTGGCCAACTTCTCCGGTGGTGCCGGATACATGCCTTTCATTGTCATCTTCTCGGTGCCTGCCTCGGCCCTGTTTGCCCTTGCCAGTTCGCTGATTCTTTTCCTATACGGGAAAAACCTCCTTCCCGACAAATCAAGCGATGGTCCCATCCTTGGTTTAGGCAATGGACCCAAAACCAGCTTACATTCATTTGTACTTTACGCATTTATGCACATCATCGTGTGTATCTGCCTTGCCGTGGCTGCCGGCATTTTTCTCTTCAATCATGCCAACAGCATGATCTATGGCGATAAAGCACAGTATGCGTTGGCAGCGGCGACCTTTGCCTTGGGACCTCTCGTTGCCTGGTTACTGTCGACAGTCGTCCTGGCATTATTGATGATACGCTATGGAGCAAAGTGGACAATTTTCTTTATCACGGCGGGGATTTATGTGGTACTCCTGATTGTCTGCTTTTTCTTAGGCACTTTAACGCTGTAGGTGCATGACGGTGACTGCGATCCGTAAGACCAGGCGAGAATGGTTTGGGGGGCTTGTTTACTCAGAAAACCCCGGATTTACGGCGTTTGTTGATGATTGTCGTGCCGACGCCCTTGACATTCCTCGCGTTGACGATCTGACACCAGGACTATTTTCCGCCCCCCTCGACGTTCACATGAGCATCACGACCCGATGCAATCTTCAATGCAGAGGCTGCTATGCCTTGGATCATGATGAACCTGCGGAAGACATGGACATGCCACTGGATTTGGCAAAAACCATCATCGACCGGCTTTCCGACATGGATGTGTTTACGATTGCCATCGGTGGTGGCGAGCCGTTCCTTCATCCACACTTATTTGAAATCGCATCCTATGCACGACAAAAACGCGTCGTGTCGAATATCACGACAAACGGCTTACTCATCGATGCCGAAACGGCAAGAAAATGCAGCGTCTTTGGAAGTGTCCATGTAAGCTGCCATTATCCATCCGATCTTCCGCGCCTTGCCGATGCCGTGCGAGCTTTGAAAAAAGCGAACATCGATGTGGGACTCAACGTTCTTGCTTCAAGTTCAACTTACGAAAAGCTTCCCGGTATCTGGAAATGGTGTGCCAAGCAAGGCATTTCGCGAATCTTGCTGCTGAAGTTCAAAATCACGGGCACCAATCACGATTGCCATGATTTGATGCTTTCCGCGGAACAAGAGCAATCGCTTTTCCCGCTTATTCGTAAGCTGTCACGACGCCACTCGATTATGCCGCTGCTCGATTGTTCTCTTTTCCCTGCCCTTGCTTACAGCTGGCCCAGAAAAAAAGACCTCAAGTTTTTCGACGTAAACGGCTGCGTCGGGGGAAACGCCATTCTCGCAATAACAACGGATGGTTACTTCAAGCCATGTTCCTTTTGTCAGACACCTTGCGGCGATGCTCGCCTGCTGGATCGAAACACATGGAAAGAAAACAAAGAACTGGCCGAATTCCGTCAATACCGGGCTCATGAAAGTTGCCGCACTTGTACCTATGAATCCCTTTGCAACGGTGGTTGTCGGATCGCTGCTACCGACTGGTGCCTTGGGCCATCAAAAGAATAACAAAACGGGCTGTGCCACAGTGACACAACCCGTTCCAGAAAACCTTCGTCAGGGCGAGCCCTGACCTACGAATTTCTAACGTTTCCGTCGGAAGAAAGCCAGTGTGGCCAGCCCGAGGAGGAGCAGGGCAAAGGTGCTTGGCTCGGGAACGGCGACGATATATCCGTCGCTGCCGAAGTTGGTGTAGGTAATGACCGTCTCGCCGGGACCGAAGAGGTCGTGGAGTTCGGTCATCTGGCCACCGATCATGGTGTAAACGGGGATGTCACCTATGTATAACGTCGAGCCGCCGAGAATCTGGAGACCGTCAAGGCCGCCGCTACCGAGGAGGTAAAGGGCCTCGGTCGCGCTGCCGTGGTTCCCGTTATCGAACAGGTCGGTGAGCACTACGTCGGTCGTCTGGGTATCGGACCCCACGATCAATTGGGCCAGCCCAAAGTTGTTCGTCCCGACGCCACTGACGCCGTTATCCATACCGGCGACTTCCAGCCACCGTACCCCGCCACCATCAAACTGCATCAATCCGGTATCCATATCGAAAAGAGCTTCGTCAGTCAGCTCGGAACTGAAATCGCCGCCCATCTTCACTTTTGCGCCACCGGTCACCGCCAGGTTGGCATCGGCAGCCAAGGCGAGATGGCCGAAGGAGACTTCGGTGTTGGCATCGGCAATATTGAAGTCAACCGTGTTGGTCACATTCAAGTCGCCAAACGCAAGATTACCTCCGTCGGTAGCGTTGAAGACCACATTACCGGCAGTTACCTGCTGGAAGCTGCTCAGGTCGATGGTTCCGCCAGTGGTAGCGGTAAGGACCAGCCGGTCGTCGCCACTTCCACCACGAAGGGTCGTGATCCCCGAGAGATCGATCGTTCCGCCGGCGGTCGCACTGATCGTACGATCCCGAGCGTAGAGATGATTCACGTAGTTATCGATCGAGGTAAGCGAAGAAGCATCCAAAAGCGTCCCGGCACCGTCAGCACTCATAATTGTGCTCGCCTGGAGAGTGGAACTGGTCGTCAGATAACTGGTGGCCGTGATTTCACTCAACTGAGCTCCGCTGGTCAATATAAATTGGGTGTTATCGATATTTGCCAAACCGCCCGTGTTGAACTGTGCGGTCGGGTCGGTCACCTCGACATAGCCATTGGTCAGCGTATTCAAGCTACCGGCGTTGAAGATGTGACCATTTTCAACATAATATGAGCCGCTCGTTTGCGTATTGAGCAACGGCATATTAACCGTCGTTCCCGTGGTAACCAACTCGAACGACAGGCCCGTGGTTTCTGTTAATGCATTGAGATCCAACGTGGTCGTATCGGTCTTGAAGCCGACCGTACCGCCAGCGATCTGTTGAAGATTGCTCAGGTCGATGGTTCCGCCACCGGTGGTGGAGAACACGAGTCGGTCGTCGCCACTTCCACCGCGGAGGGTCGTGATTCCCGAGAGATCGATCGCTCCGCCGGCGGTCGCACTGATCGTACGGTCCCGAGCGTAGAGATGATTCACATAGTTATCGATCGAGGTAAGCGAAGAAGCATCCAAAAAGGTTCCGGCACCGTCGGCACTCATAATCGTGCTTGCCTGGATGGTGGAACTGGTCGTCAGATAACTGGTCGCCGTGATTTTGTTCAATTGAGCTCCGTTGCTAAGGATAAACTGGGTATTGTCGATATTTGCCAAACCGCCCGAGTTGAATTGTGCGGTCGGATCGCTTATTTCTACATAGGCGTTTGTCAGCGCATTCAAGCTGCCAACATTGAAAATATGGCCATTTTGCACATAATACGAGCCACCGGTCTGAGTATGGAGCATTGGCATATTAACGGTCGTTCCGGGAGTGGCCAACTCGAAATTGAGAGCGGAAGCCTCTGCCAGCTTATTGAGATCCAACGTGGTCGTATCCGTCTTGAAAGCGACCGTACCGGCGGTGACTTGTTGCAGATTACTTATATCGATGGTTCCGCCACTGATGGTCGAAAAGAGCAGCCGGTCGTCGCCACTTCCACCACGAAGAGTCGTGACGCCGGAAAGGTCGATCGCTCCGCCGTTGGTTGCACTGACCGTACGATTCCGAGCGTAGAGATGATTCACATAACTATCGATCGACGACAAATTTGGAAGATTTAGTGTAGCACCACCACCGTTGGCACTGAGAATGGTTGCATCTTGAATACTGTTACTTGTCGCTATGTAGGTTCCAGTAACTCCAAGAGTAACCTCGGCCGGTAGGGAGGTCGCCGACGTATCGACACTGATGGTCATTCGGTCACCGGTAACAAGGCTCGACGGATGAGTTGCTACGAAACTTCCGCTGATGACATTGATTTGTCCGCCGATGGTCGCCGAATCGGTAACGACAAAATTTCGGCCTTGAATGTTGAGCGTCGTCCCTGAATCAAGCTTGAATTGAAGCACTTCGCCCGGATCGGTAATAACATCGTACGTAACCGTCCCAGTCAGGACATCCACGACATACTCATCGGTCCCGTTATTGATAGGCACGACACCGATGTCCCAATTCAAGGGGTCGTTGTAACTGTGGTTGCCCGTATCGGCCCACGTTGCCGTCACGATGGCGGCGGAACTCGGGACCGCGCAAACCACAGCACAACTAAAAGCAAAAAGAAAAAAGAACCACAAACGATAGGAGGGGGGGGCTGATCTGCACATGAGAAGGCATCCTTTCTAAAGATCTCTGCGTCACTGATCCATCTGGAGCGATATTGCTTTAGGCAAGCAGGGTCCGCCTAAAACCTCGGAAATGTCCTACATTACACATCGCTCATCAAATTAAGGGTGCCCCCCATAAATGGGTGTGTATCGCGGCATTCTAGCAAAAACGGCCCAAAGCTCCAAAAGCTCTTTGGACCGATTTTCACCCGGCTCATAATAATTCATGAAAAAGCCATCTGATCGAGGGAGATTTTGAACTCAAATTTGGCCCAGGTGGGGGTCCTGCAAGAAAATGGGCCGCATTCCGATTGGGAACGCAGCCCGGAGAAATTACGACTTCTTCTTTTTCTTGCTTTTCTTTCTCTTCTTTTTGTTTTTCTCGCGAGGGTCGCCGGAGAGCTTCCAGGCTTGGCGCGCGTAATCGTCGCTGAGCCGGACGAGGCGGCAGCGGCGAGTGTCGAGCGTGACGTGACGCTTGTCCGGCCGCTTGACGAAAACGTAAGGCAAACAGATCGCCTTCACCCTCATCGGCTGGCCCGGCTGCTCGCAACTGATGAACCGGATATGAACCGGCTCGTTCGGCGGCAACTGGTGCGGCTCGGCATGCCATAAAAACGAAGGAAGCTCGTAAACCGTATCCAAAACGGTCACCATGTCGCCACACCGGATATCTTCCGCGGCGAGACACTTCGCGAGATGGGTATCTTGATTGATTTGGCTATAAGTGTTCATTGGATTCTCTTTAATTTTTCGTGGTTTTTGCGCCGTAAAAGCGCGCAAAAAAAGATCCGATGTCGCGGCGACACCGGATCTTAAGAAAGACACGTCTTTCTCGAATCAAAGCGTCACAAACGCGAACAATCAGCGAGACCTTCACTCACCGTATTGGCGAATGGGCCTTCACAATATGCAAAAAAAATCTGACTGTACCATGTGAGCATTCTGATTCTCCTTCAAAGAGAATTTTGATAACGTAAACGGTTTAGAACCATATAGAACAGACGCCTACCGGCCCACAAGAGTTCACTGTTTTTCAGGAATTATTCGGTTTTCTGCTCCGATTTTTTGTCCAACTGCTCCTTGATCTTTTCGGCTACATCTTTGCCGAGGATCTTGGAACCTTTTTTCGTGAAATGGACGTTGGCCGGGCGTTGGATCTTTTCGAGACGCGGGAGGCAGAACTTGTAGAGGTCGTGGACCGGGATGTCGTGCTTCTTCATGACACGCAGGGCCGCTTCGTTATATTTGGCGGCGTCGCCGGACACTCGGCCTTTGGACCCTTTCGGAACGGGTGTCGTGGTGCGCCAGATCAGAACCGCGTCGGTCTTCTTCAGCCGCTGGACTATCTCCTCCAGGTTCTTTTCGTACTGCTCGATCGGAACTTGCTGGGCACCATCGCTCAGCTTCTTGACCGTCTTTCCTTTTTCGTCCACATACTTCAAGTCGTGGAGACCAAAGTTAAAGTGGATCATGTCCCACGGCTTCTCGCCAAGCCACTCGTCAAGCTCTTTGAGGCCCTTTGTCGTTGGGCCGCAGTTGGTCGCGGGACGCTGGACGTTGGCGACCCCTTTCAAGTAGGCCCGTGTGGGGAGCATGTAGCCGATCGAAATCGAGTCGCCGAGGATCAAAACCCGGGGGAGGTTTGGATCTTCCTTGGCCTGGCGATACTCGGGCCGAAGCTTTTTCGCTTTCTTGGCCTTCTTCGCCTGGGCCGTCAGGGAAAGGCAGAGGAAAAGGGATACCAATATCGTCAAAACAAGAATTACTCGGGGGGATTTAGAGGCGGGCATGATTTTCTCCTAATGATTTTATGGAAACCACGATAGCTTTTCATTGTACGAAGGGAATTTGGGGGTAGTCAACAACACAACTAACTCAAACGGGGGGGTGTTGGTGATTGAAATTCTTTTGCTTTCTCACAAAATCGCCCTTCCTCCCCCTACGAGAATTCTGTAGAGTACCCCGCCAACTCGTTTAGGAGACCTTCAAATTATGACAGTCCAAACCAACAAGAACCGACTCTCGGTCGCTCTCATCGCGCGTGACGAAGAGGGAACGCTTCCACAAACGCTGGCTTCGGTCGAAAAAATCGCGGACGAGATCGTCGTGCTCGACACGGGCTCGGCCGACAATACGCTGGCCGCGGCCGTTCGGTTCGGAGCTCGCGTGGTTTCGTTCGATTGGTGCGAAGACTTCTCGGCCGCACGCAACGCTCTTTGGGACCAGCTTCAAGGAGACTGGGTTTTGTGGCTCGACGCAGGCGAGCGTATCGATACTGCGGATGCCAAGTTGATCCACGGTTGCGTCAATGAGCAGATCGACCAAGAGCGGCTGTTCATGTTGACGGTCGAAGTCCCGGCTGCCGCACAGGGTGCCTCGAACGAGCAGATCCTCCAACCGCGATTGGTCCCGAACCGTCAAGACATCCGTTTTGAAGGCCCCTTGCGTGAGACCCTTCTGCGCTCGGCCCAGGCTGTCGGCCTGATGGTGGAGACGCTCCCGGTAACGCTACGTAAAACGGCCGCCTATCGCGAGACTCAGCGATGCAAAGGGCGGGCGTATCGTGATTTGATGATCCTGGAAGCCAAATGCGAGCGTGAAGGAACTTTGGCCCCACGCGAATTCAACGCGTGTGGTGAAGCCTACGCCGAATTGAATGACACCGAAAAGGCTCGCGATGCGTTCGAAGCGGCGATCAACGTCGCCTCGCACGGCTCGACAGAAATGCTCGAAGGCTACTACGGGCTGCTGACCACCTACAACAATCTGGCGGACCACAAGGACGTTTTCCTCAATACATGCATCGAAGCGTTGGAGATCTTCCCGTTCGATGCCCAACTACATCTGGCAATGGGCCACTGCCTCCAAAACCGGGGCGAGTTGGATCTGGCAGCCCGCTCGTTCAGCACGGCGGTCGAATATGGCCAGGTCAATCTCGAAACATGGCATTTGAGCGAGATCGCCGAGGTCCCGACGATCTGTCTGTCGACCGTCATGCAACTTCAAGGCAAACAAGAGTCGGCTAACATGCTGATCGACGAAGCAATCCGTCGCTCGGTCCACTCGCCACGTTTCATCCGCCACGCGATCGAGTTGAAGGTCAAGCGAGCGGAGGTCGACGACGCCCTGCGGCTGGTGTCGGAGCTCGACTTGCCCGAGCCGGAAGCGGCCGCCATGTGCGAAGCGGTACGCGGTGCTTGTGCGGCTGCACAAAACAATCTGTTAGACGCGCTCGGCCACTTGGAAAACGCCTTTACGAACGGCTGCCACGAAGCGTTCTGCCTCCGCTGGCTGCTGGTCACGCTCACCTCGAGTCAGCACTACGACGCGGCAACCGAAGTCCTCGAACATTGGAAAGAACGCGAAGGAGAAACGAAGGAAATCGTCAACTTCGAAGCGGCGATCCAACAACGCAAGGCGATCAGTGCCGCGTTGGCCGAGGCCAAAACCGAGACCGACAACATGATGCTCCCCGAAGAAGAGGACGAGGAAGAACCGATCAACGTTGTCACCGACGTGGACGATGATCGATACTGGCGAGTCGATCAAAGCACCACCATCACCGATGCCTGCGCCCCCGCCTGGCCCAACCACCAAAAGAGCGTCGACACCACCGACTTCGCCTCCGAAGCGGGGTAAAACTTTCTTGGTGTCAAAATCACACGGATCCGACGCTCTGCTGCGCAGAGAATCGGCTTATATCCCGTAGGCACGTCTTTTCCAAAAGTTTGGAAACCTTTTCTAAAAACCATTGATTTTTTAACGGGACACCGTTAAAATTAAGTGCGAAGAGTTCCTTCCTGTTTATGCGGACCCTCCAAGAGTTTTTGGATGGTTTTGCATCCCACCTTCCATTGCCGCATGCGAGCGGTTGTAAGCCGTTTGCATTGCGACAGCTTTTATCGAAAGGACGATATTATGGCTCCTCAAAAACTTTCCCGCCGAACTTTTGTGAAGGTGACCGGTGGTACGCTTGCCGCGACGACGGCCTTCACCGCGAAAAGTCATGCCATGATCCAGGGTGCCAATGAACGTATCCGCATCGGTTTGATCGGAGCCGGTTCGATCGGCGGCTCGCACGTTCGGGCCATCAATGCGATCAAGGAGAAACAAAATCTCGAACCGGTCATCGTCGCCGACTGTTGGAAAAAGCGTGCGGACGAAAGGGCCAAGCAGATGGGCGCGTCGATCGCTTCGACCAGCTATAAAGAAGTGCTCGATAACAAAGATGTCGACTATGTGATCATCGCCACGCCGGAACACCAGCATGAGACGATGACGCTCGACGCATTGGACGCGGGCAAGGCGATTTATTGTGAAAAGCCGCTCACGCATACCCTGGAGGAAGCGAGAGCCGTCGTCAAGAAACAAAAAGAGACCGGGCTTCCGCTACAGGTCGGCGTGCAAGGGATGTCGGACGATAGTTACGAGTCGGCCGGAAAGGCGATCCGCGAAGGTGTTCTGGGGCGGGTCGTTC
>JASFHG010000099.1:0-9318 GCA_050123355.1 Planctomycetia bacterium | reverse complement strand
AAGCAAGCGATTTTGTGCTACTTGCACGTAGGTTCAAATTATCTTGCCGGCACTATAAATACATCGGAATCAATAATATATATTGCATGCAGTCCATCGTCGTCTTCTACCGAAACCTGCACGAAAAAGCGGCCGGCATGCTGCGCGAATCGACACTCCAATCCGGCCCCGTCTTTGTCGATGGCCTCGGGATCCAGGAAAGAATGGAACCCTGCTTGATTCAACGGACCGAGGGAACCGACGGCTATCTGCTGATGTGCTTCAATGACCCTGTCGTGATCCACGACCAAACCGGCACCAACTGGCATCCACCAGGCAGCTTTATTTTATGGCATCCCGAAGAGCTGCATCGCTATGGTAACGAGACCGAATCATGGAACCACTCGTGGATTCATTTATGCGGCGAAGAGGTACCGGCCTTACTGGAAAAAAATCCCATCCCCAAAAACCAATGCCTTCCATTTTCTTTTCCGGAACTTTTTGACCGGGAGCTACTCGGCATCTACGAAGAGCTCGAAGGCATTTGGTGGGCAGACAGCAATTTAATTAAAAATCTCGTAGAAAACCTGTTTTTTCGAATGCGACGTGCCTTGCTGAACAATCCTTCCGAAACGCCCGTACCGGAACGGATGCGAGCCGTGAAAAAATATATCGAAACACACTATAACCAGCCGTTTACCCTGGAAACCTTGGCTCGAATCGGACATCTCTCGATCTCGCATCTATCGGCCGAATTTCGGGCATGCTTCGGTTGCCCACCGATTGAATTCCGTACTCGCCTGCGAATGCAACAAGCATGTCGCTTCCTACGAGACACCAGCCTTCGGGTCTCCGAGATTGCATCCCTGGTAGGCTACAGCGAGCTCTACTATTTCTCGACGCATTTCAAGAAACATTACGGCATGTCACCAGGCAAATTCCGCAAGCAACCTCTTACAAACCTGAAGATGTCCGTAAGCGAAAATGGGGGAAGATGAAGTAACCTCTCTCCCATAAATGCATCGCTGAAACTGCTTGCCGGGAATCGTTTCGGGTCTTGTTGACTAACTCCACGTGAATTCGGGGAGTCCGAGTTTGGTGAAGTGGTTTCATAACTTTCTGGTGGCCGATCGCGATTCGGCAATCCAACTTTATATCGACGGAGCGCTGGCCGGGGAAGATACCGACATCCTCCGCGGCAGCGTCAGTAGCGATCTTGCTATGACTCTTGCCCAAATGAGCGATGGTTACTACCTGACCGGCTCGATGGACGAGTTCGCGATCTTCGGTGAAGCTCTGACCGCCCAACAAGTCCTGGACCACTACAACGCGGCGACCGGCACCCCGCTGATCCCCGGCGACACCAACGGCAACGGCGTGGTTAACGCCTCGGACGCCACGATTCTCGCCGGCAACTGGCAAGCAAGTACAGACTATAACGCCGTCCCCGAGCCGTCAACCATCCTCTTGCTCCTCACCACCCTCCTAACCGCCGGGCTGATCGCAAGGAAAAAACGGTAAAACTCACATTTACCACTAAATTTCACCCACCTCATAGCCAGTAGCCACCCGCTACTGGCTTTTTTCTTTTCCTGCGATAAAATAGTTTTCATCTGACCAACTTTAAAATCCTCAGCTCGTACGCCGGATTATGTCCGGCTTATTCGGCTTCTTACAAAAAGGACAATGCCATGAAACGATATAGTTTGATCGTGGTTCTCGTTTCGCTAGGGGGGGTTACGCAGCAACAACAGCCGCCAACACCGCCAAGTTCAGCGGTGGTCGACGCATTGGTTTCGTCCAATCCGCAGACAACCGGCGAATGGACGGAAACACTGCCGGATACTTGGTCCCGAGAAGAGGATCAACGAGTCTGGACGGCATACGATGCGTTGGTCGAACAAGGCAAAAAGGCCGTCCCGCTGCTGATCGCCAACCTGGACCGCAAGGAATTCTCGAGTTGCATTCCCACATCCGTCCCATACTCGCCTCAGTCAGTGGGCGACATGTGTGAAATGGCAATGAGCGATATTTTCGATCCCATCGGCACGATGTACAAAGCTCGCGAGAATGCGAAGGGAAAAACCCTGATGGGCTACTCGTACTTCGACCTCGCCTTTCATTCAAAAGCCCAAGCCGAAAAATGGTGGAAGGAAAGTAAACATAAATCGGTCGAAGAAATCCAAAAAATGATCCGTGACTGGAATGTCGAACGAGAAACCTCCTTTGGGTTCAAAGATAAAAAACAAAAAAAGTCGATACTCGACGACATAGAACAGCGTTATGCGAACCGAAACAAGAAAAGAAATGGGCTCCCAGAACGAGATCTGCTGATGGATATGGACCGTCGCACAAACGAGAAAAACCACTCGGAGCAAACGCCATGAGTGCTGCCGCCGTTATTGCCATCCGACGCAAGAGATTGGTCCGACGCTTCCGCGAGGCGGGCGCGACCGGCCCGGAACATGCCGTGACGCTGGAGTCCTTGGGAGTGCGCCCTTCCTGGATCTTTGACCAGATGGTTCGACGCGGAGTGTTCATTCCTACGGAAAAGGGCGGTTTCTATATGGACGAGCAAGCGGCCGAGGAGTTTCTCTGGCAACACAAAAAACGGGCATTGATCATCACGGGCTTTTTCCTACTTGTCGTTTTGTTCCTTTGGATTTTAACTTTATAGATCAGATCGAGCTTCGGCTATACGGACTTAGGTGAAGTCAACGGACAATTCTATTGATTTCATATATTCATGCCCTTGCGCAGTCACGGGACACTGCAAGGATGGGTCGATTTTTATCCGTAAAGCCAGTTCTAAAAGGAGAAATATCGTGGTATATAAAAAGGGATTTTTGTATGGGGTTGTGTGCATTCTGGTGCTGACAGGTTTTGTCGAGATGGCTCACGGGGACGAAGTATCGTCTGGCGAAACGGTCAAAGAAACGACGGCGAGCAATAACGGAAAACCACTGGAACCTTTACAGGATCTTGAACAGCTTTTAAAGGAGCTTCAAAATCTATCCGCGATCCCCGTTGACGAACGTTCGAAGATCGCAAAGAAGATACTGGCGTTTTCCCAGAAGGCATTGGGCCAGGTCGACTCGGTCAGTGAACAAACCATTCAAAAATGCTATGATGGTTCGACCTGTTTAAGTTCTTATAGCTTTAGTTCCAACCACTTGGATTTAGAACGTTTGTCACTGTGCCAGAAGATCATAGCGGACTGCCTTCCCTATTTGGATGCCATGTCTCTCAATTCGGCCATGAAGGTCGTAGGCCAGATGAGCGCGTGCTACGACTTGCAAGGCCAAGATTTAACCGCGAGCACGGTCGGAGCGTATCGAAATATCTACTTGCGCTATCACTTACGTGTCTGGGAACGGGTCGCGGCTTTACCCATAGATCCTACATGGCACCCTAACGATCCTTCAAACATGGTGGCAGGCAGCATGCCACCACCGTGCGGCAAGTATATAGCCGGCATGCCGCCCGAGTACATCAAAGAGCCCGAGATACGAAAAAAATATGAGGCAATGCTGGAGGCCAATCACAAGAAAGCCCTGCGCAACTCGGAACAATGGCGGCTTCGGTGGATCCAGGAGGGCTATCTGCTCCGCCTCAAGCGATCTATCGTCCACGCCTATGAAATGCAGCCGGTCATCAAGGTATCCCCAGAAGATTTCGAGATTCTCAAGGCGTATCTACGCATTTATGTTTCCGACGAAAAACTCCGCAAGGAACTGTTCGAGCTGGCCCAATCGACCGTACTGAAATGGAAGGGGGTGGACCAAGCGATCGGCGAAAAGAACTACGCCAAAGCCAAGGAGCTGGCAGACTACATTTTGCATTATGTCGCGCTGGAAGAAGACCGCCAGAAAACGATGCTGGTCTACGGGCGAATCGTGTTGGCCCTTGGGGAGAAAAAATGGGCTCGGCGGTATTTGGACATGCTCGCGAACAAAAAAGCGATATGCCGCACTTGCCAAGCCGACCCCCAAGTTCTCCAGTTGCAGCTTGCCATCTATCGTGAATGGCTCAGCGCTCTCGAAGGAAAACCGGACAAGGCGATCCAGGGGTTGGAAAAAATCTTGGCGGAAGCGGAAAAAACGCCCGCCCCATCCGTCGCCGAGGCTGCTGACGTGCTGGCCATGCTCTACAGAGAACGCGGCGAACTGGACAAGGCGAAAAAAACCGTCGATTTCGGACTAAATGTTCTCCGACAGAACAACATAAAAAGCGGCTATCTCTTCATGCTGCTCCACAACCGGACCCCCTCGGCTACATCAATCAACTAGAGCCGCTGCCAACAAGAAACGCGGCTGTCGGAAATATTTATGCTCTCAATGAAAAATGGTGATGATTGCCGCTTTTGCGAATAGATGTTTTTCGCAAACATGGACAAAACCATGTCCTTCGTGATAGCAGACATAGGACCGGGATCAAGATCAGGCTTGTTTGGCTTGCATGAGGCCGACCGGTCTTTTAGAATGGATTGCGCATAAAGTGGCCGGAACATCGGTCCCTTGAACCTTCCACGATCCCCTCCATGTCATGCTTCAGGATCCTGCCGGAACATGGCTTCCCTCAACCCTTCTGGTGATATCGATGAAAAACAACACACATACAAACTCTCTCGTTCTCGCAGGCTGGGCAATCGGCTTGATGCTCGTTCTCTTTTCGACAACCTTGGCTGCGGATCGTATGACGCCGATCGATCCGGCGACGGTCAAAATGGATGGCGAGACCGGCCGCCGGTTCCAAGCAACCATCGACAACAACCTGATGAAACTCGACATCGAAAAAACGTTCTTGCAGCCCTTCCGCGAGAAGAAACAAGGAAAGAATAAAAGCCATACCGTACGGTACGTGGGCCTCGGCAAGTTGATCGACGCGTCGGTCAGTTTCGCCGCGCAGACGAAAGACCCCAAGGTCATCGCCCTGAAGGACCGCCTGATCCGCGAGACGATCAAAACGCAAATGCCCGACGGTTACATCGGCATCTTCAAGCCGGATCATCGGATCAAGGAATATTGGGACGTGCACGAGATGGTCTACATTATCCACGGCCTGGCGAACGACTATCGACAGTTCAAAAACAAGACCTCGCTCGAAGCGGCTCGAAAGCTGGCGGACTACCTGATGAAAAATCGTAAGCCGACCGACCCACCACGACTGGTCGGCAAACTCAACGCCGAGCGTGCCTTCCTCGTCTTGTATCAAGCCACCGGCGACAAAAAGTATCTCGACTATGGGATCGCAAGCGAAAACCTGCGCAAATGGAGCCAACCGGTCAGTGGACATGCTTACACATTTATGGATGTCTGTATCGCCCAGCTCGACCTGAACCAAATCGAGCCGAACGACAAACTGCCCAAGCAAAGCCGCCAGGTTATCGACTTCCTACGCACCAAAGACGGGCTGTTCGTCAACGGAACGTGCAGTCGACGGGAAGGGTTCGGGAGCGATCAGATCCTCGCCGGCAACGTCGGCGAAACCTGCGCGACCGGCTATCTGATCCGCATGCTCCACCGGATGCTCTGCATCGATGAAGACCCGATCTACGGCGACATCATGGAACGGGCGATCCACAACGCCCTGTTCGCCGCCCAGTTGCCCGACGGTCGACGATTGCGATACTTCACGCCCTTGGAAGGCCCCCGGCCAGTCTACCCGCATGACCACTATTGTTGCCCGAACAACTTCCGCCGAATCGTCGCCGAGCTGCCGCGGATGATTTATTACCGCACGAAAGACGGTGGGCTGTGCATCAATCTCTATGGACCGTCGTCCGCCACGATCCCCATGGGCGACGAGGGGAAACAACCGGTAAAAATCCGGCAAGAGACCAACTATCCCAACTCGGGCAAGGTGACGATCCACGTCGACCCGACCCGTCCGGCCAAGTTCCCGCTGCAGCTGCGTATCCCCGCCTGGGCACAAAAGACGAAAGTGACCGTCAACGGCAGCCCGATCGATCAACCGGTCGCGAGCGGCAGCTTCCTGCGACTCGATCGACAATGGAAGGCGGGCGACCGCGTGGAACTCGACATGCCGATGACGTGGCGACTGGTTCGTGGCCGCAAAGCACAAAAAGGTCGTGTCGCCGTCCTGCGTGGCCCCCTGCTCTTCTGCCTCGATCCCGAATCACTGCTGAAACTCAACCCGGCGGTGGCTAAGGAGCTCAATGAATTGATTCGTGATATCGATAATCCGAAGGCTAAGAAAGAAGTCCGTCAGGGATGGCTGACGAACTTCGTCAAGAATCTTCAACTCGACCCGACCTCGTTTGGCGACCCGGTTGCCGACACCACAATTCACCCCGACGGCATCGCCTGCCCGGTGCGTGCGTGGAGCCCGACGGCGCCCACCACCGAGAAACCGGACCTCCAACTCCGCCTCACCGAGTTCCCCGACCCGGCCGGCACCGCGACCTACTTCCTGGTCCCCAAAAAGACGGCGACGGTCGACGACGAGTTGATCAAGAAGAAACGGTAGTAGGTCAGGACTCGCCCTGACGCTCTCGAACCTTTCCCATTCTCCCCCTTTATTGAATTTCAAATATTCAAAGTTACATCACCAAGCCGGAATTGGGGCATCAGTCCCTATTCCGGATCCGAAATAGAGCACGCTTCGCGGCTCAATTTCGGCTTGGGATAGAAAAATTAGCTTATCCCAAAACCCTTCTTAACAGTATAACGACACATCCCAGCTTAATCATGGCTAGAGGGCATTTCAAAACCCTATTTTAGTCGAACTGTCATATGATTTTTGTCGTATTGAGTGTAGCAGAGGAAAGGAGCTCACTCATGACAAAACGATCCAATGTCACGGTAAAACCGTGTGTTGAATCCGGAACGGATTCGGTTTTTGAACTTTCTGACGAACGTTGGGCTTTGATTTGCGACTTATTCCCAACGCCATCGGTTGGTCCGCGAGGTGGACGTCCACAGGCGGACTCGCGAAGCTGCTTTGAGGGTATTCTTTGGGTGCTTCGAAGCGGAGCACGATGGAAAGATTTGCCGGAAAACTCTCCTTCCCCAGCCACTTGTTGGCGGCGTTTGAAAGCATGGACTGAAGCTGGTCTATGGGAAAAGGCCTGGCAAAGACTTCTCCGCAAACTCGATCGCCAGGGCCGCATCGATCACGAGGAATCGTTCGCCGACGGCACGTTTTCTTCGGCGAAAAAAGGGGGGAATGCGTCGGCAAGACCAAACGCGGCAAGGGCACCAAGGTCATGGTGCTTACCGACGGAAACGGCTTGCCGCTGAACGCGACCATCGCTAGCGCCAGTCCTTCCGAAGTAAAACTTTTCGAATCGCTCATTGATTCTCGCCTTCAGACTCGCCCACCACAACGACTGATTTACGACCACGCCGCCGACAGCGATCCGCTGCGCAAAAATCTTCTTCGGCGCGGTATCGAACTGATCTGCCCCCACCGTAGCAACCGCGTAAAACCGCCAACACAAGACGGGCGCCCGTTGCGTCGCTACCGTCGCCGATGGAAAGTCGAACGCTCGATCAGTTGGATCCAAAACTTCCGCCGTATTGTTACTCGTTACGAATGTCACGCTCATCTCTTTCACGTATTCGTCCAACTCGCCTGCCTTGTCATCACCCTAAACCGGTTTTGAAATGCCCTCTAGTTAAGGGGCAGCCTGACCTGATAGGAGTATAGTGAAATTTTTTAGCAAAAAGGACCTACCTTTTGATTCTGTAATAACCCTTTACGAGAATCCATTCTACCCTTCCAGCGAAATCCCGTTAATCGCGGCGGCGCGTTCGGTGGTGCTGACTTTGGAGTAGATGTTGCTGGTGAGTTTGGGGTCGGAGTGGCGGGCGAGTTTTTGGGCGAGTGCTTTGGCGTTTTAAAGGTTTATGTGGTCAAAGCACTAGGATGAGGTTGACGTTGCTGCGGCAGAGGCTGGTAATGAACAGCACGCGGTTGGCGTGGAAGTCGGCGACGCCGTCGGGGGTGGCGTAGGGGATGCCGGGTGCGAGTCGCACGGACGGGGCGAGTCCGCACGGACGGTGCGTGTCGCACGGACGGTGGGTGGTGTAAGGTCCACGTTCTTTTTTTGGCGTTTCTTGGCCCGATTTTCCCAATTTTTCAGGTCGCCTGACGAATTCCCTAAAAGATACAAAAAATTTGAGAATCGGTCCGTTATATTCCGCGACGGAGGACGCCTGGGGGGGTAGTGATGAAATGAACCATCTACATTTTTATTTTTTTGTGTCGTTATATCTCATGGAAAAAGACGCCTAGCATCATAACGAAACACCGTCTAGGCGAGCGGCCGGAGTAATCCGGTTGGTGTTGCCATATCCACCAGTGGGACTATCCCCACCGCTCGCTTTTTATTTTCCCGTGTGATGAAAATATGTTGCTGTCTCTCAGTAGGTTGGATGTGAGGGAAACATGGAGAACACGAAGGAGGTCAGTGTTGGAGTATTGGGCAAATGGAACGGCTTTGGCCCAATTGAACGGTTCAAGTAAGCCAAGGTCGGCTTCATTGGCTCCACACGCTCTTTCGTGTTTTCCGTGATTTATTGTATGGGGAGAAGCAGAAAGATGAAACGTGTTCGGCGATTTCTTTGGTGTACCGGGGTCGCTTTTGTGGTGGCGGCGGTGACGAGTGGCGTGGCGGCCAAGGTGGCGAGCGCCATGGCGATTACCTACCTGGCCGAGAGGTATACCGGTAGTTTCTTCGATAGTGCACTGTCTTTTTCGCCGCTTTCCTTGCCTTCGATTATCCTCTTCTTTGCCCTGGAGGGCACCCGTTGGTCAAGGTTTTGGCGGCACCTGCTCTTTTTCCTGCCGTGGATTATTTGTGTGATTATCGTGGTTCTTGTCGCCTCGCAATTGCCGCTTGAGGAGACCGGCGATGGTTTGAGTACGGGGATCGCCATGTTATTTATCGATATTGGCTTTTTCGTCTTTACGATCTATTCCGCCGCATTATGGGCGTCTTATTTTTGTTGCATCCTGTTATCGCATTTCCGCCCAAGCTATGCGACCGATCCCCCTCCCGATTCGGTGGTCCGTGGGGTGATCGCTCGCCCGTCGCGGGCGTGACCGGTAGCAAGCGTGTCAAGCGACGAGCAAGCTCGACGGCTAAGGGGGGAAGCATTTTATGCTTTGTTTTGCTTCAAAACGCCTTGGACCATTTTGCTGATTTTCGGGGGACTTTTCGATGCAAATAAGTTGATAGGTCGACTAGATGTTTGCTTAAAAGCAGCAAGGCTCTGCTATGGGCACGTGCCGTTGAATAAGCGTATGGGAGTTTTAGTGGCGACGGGTCGGTATATAATAGCACGTTGGACATCGAGGAATTTTCCGCTTTTC
>JASFHG010000098.1:0-9338 GCA_050123355.1 Planctomycetia bacterium | reverse complement strand
GGAAACCGAAGGGACCGTGATCGACAAAGCGGCCGCTCGTGTATTGCTTGACGAACATCGAAATTCGGCCGAGCTGTCGATCGACCAGATTGCCAAGGTGACGGCTCGGACGTTTTCGATCCGGCTGGCCCAGTTGAAAAGCCCGTCGCGACGGCGAGAGGTGGTCACGGCACGAAATACGGCCATGTTCCTCGCCCGGCAGCTCACCGGCAGCAGCCTGGAGCGGATCGGCCAATATTTTGGCGGCCGGGACCATACGACCGTCCAGCACGGTTGCCAAAAAATCGCCGAAACGCTGACCTCCGACCCGGCGGTCGAGGAGGCGGTCGACCGGATACGCTCCCAACTGGTGGGGGCCTGACAGGGTGGAGAAGTAATCCGTGCAAAACCTGTCGGCTTGGCGTCGACAACCGCGAGGAAAGCCTCGAGTCGCCAACAGGCGGAAAATGGCCCGAAAAAGATCGACCAATCACCAACGAAACACCACCACCCGGGCAACAGCCGCCAAACAGGTTATCCACCCCAAACTCGCGTTGGAGGAAACCGGCCTAAAACACTATAATGTAAGGTCTTACAAAGACCCAAAATAAAAACAAACCTGTCGACCAACAATCGGCGGTGGAATACTAATACAAAGTAAGAAGAAATTTATAATCTATCAAAAAAGCACGCCTCGTCGGAAGCGTGTGAGACCTCAAGCCAAAAATTCAGGATAGGGAATATGAAGATTCAATTTGAGCGAGAAGCGATGTCCCGAGCGTTCCAAATGGTTGCCTCGGTGGTCCCGACCCGAACCAGTAAACCGATCTTGCAGAACGTCAAGCTCGAAGCAACGGCCGATGGCGTTACGCTGATGGCCACGGACCTTGAGTTGGGGATCCGATCGGAACTTTCCGAAGTGACGATCGAAGAGCAGGGGACGGTTGTTCTGCCGGTCGATCGTATCGGGGCCGTGCTCCGCGAGTCGTCCGACGAGCAGTTGACGCTCGAGGATGACGGAACGCGTCTGAAGGTGTCGGGGGCCAATAGCCGATTTCAACTTCCCTCGCAGGATCCGGTCGAGTTTCCCGATATCCGCCCGTTTACCGAAGCGACATATTATGTCGTGCCGGGCCGAGCGTTTCGCGAGTTGATTCGTCGGACCGCTTTCTCGACCGATACGGAGAGTACCCGTTTTGCTTTGGGTGGCGTTTTGCTTGAAGTAACAGGCGAGCAGCTTGTCGGTGTCGGGACCGATGGACGTCGGCTCGCAAAGCAAGAAGGTGCCGTGTCGACCGTTGGCGAGATGAGCGAAGAGACCATCGGCCTGATCGTGCCGACTCGTGCGATGAAGCTTTTTGAGCGGGCGTTGACCGATGCCGACGAAGAAGTGCACTTGGTCGGGCAGGGGAACAACGACGTTTTGGTCCGATGTGGGCGAACGACGATTTTTGCCCGCCTGGTCGAAGGCCGTTTCCCGAACTGGCGAGGGGTCTTCCCGAGTTCGGAAAATACGGTCCAATTGGAGCTGCCGGTCGGGCCGTTCCTGTCGTCGGTGCGTCAGGCGGCGATCGTGACCAGCACGGATCACCCGGGTGTCAATTTCCACTTTGCCGACGGAGCGATGACGATCGCCGGTCATGGTGCCGAGCGGGGCGAGTCGAACATCAACTTGCCGATCGCCTATGAAGGGGAAGAGATCGTGATCCGCCTGTCGCCGAAATATTTGATTGAGTTTTTAAGTGTCCTCGATCCGGAAAAGACGGTCACGCTCCAATTGAAGGACGGATCAACGGCGTTGGTGTGCAAGACGGACGATGGTTATCAGTACGTCATCATGCCGTTGGCTCAAGCAGGTTAGTTTCGAGCAGGTAGAAAAACATGTCCAGACGCGGTCCGGAACCGATCGGGAAAATCGTCGCCGAGCTGATGTCCCAGAAGGGTTTCGGGCGGGTCCAAAGTTCCGCCGAGCTCGAAGAAGCGTGGCGGGAGGCGGCCGGCGAGGCCATCGCCCAGTTTACTCGCGTGGGTGCCCTTCGCCGCGGCCGGCTCGAGGTGGTCGTTGCCAACTCGGTGTTGGTGCAGGAGCTCGGTTTTCAAAAAGATTCCATTTTAGAAGCACTCCAAGAGAAATTACCGGACCGTCCGATCTGCGATATCCGCTTCAAAGTGGGGCCGGTAACGAGTGATTGATTTTTAATAAGTAAAAACGTAAGAGAGACAAGAACGAATATGTCCGACGTCAATAACGACGATAAGAATTTAACGCCAAACGAAGATCCTAAACAAAAACCGGCGGCGGAAAGTGCCGATATGGGCGACTACCGTCTGGCCGAGCCGTCGGAGATGCCGCAAGCGTCTGCCGATTATGGTGCGTCGCAGCTTGAGCACCTCAGCGATCTGGAGCACGTACGTGAACGGCCGTCCATGTACATCGCCGATACGACGGCCCGCGGTTTGCACCACCTCGTTTACGAAGTGGTCGATAACTCGATCGATGAAGCGATGGCCGAATTTGCTTCGAAAATTACGGTCCAGATCAATAACGACGGGTCGATCACGGTCGAAGATGATGGGCGTGGGATCCCGGTCGAAGATCATCCGGACTTGGGCAAGTCGACGCTCGAGGGGGTGATGACCGTCCTGAAGTTCGGCGGCAAGTTCAGCAAAGGTGCTTATCAGACCTCCGGTGGTTTGCACGGCGTTGGTGTGACGGTTGTCAACTTCCTGTCCGAATGGTGCGAGGTGGAAGTTCGCCGCGACGGTCGTGTGTATCAGCAGGAGTATGAACGGGGTGTCCCGACGTGCGAAGTGCGAAAGATCGGAAAAACCGAGCAGGTGGGTACGAAGACGACCTTCAAGCCCGACCCGCAGATCTTCCCCGATACGAATTTCAAGTATAACGTTCTTCATAAGCGGCTTCAGGAACTGGCTTTCTTGAATCGCGGTATCAAGATCGTTTTTCGTGACGAACGGACCGGCGAAGAAGCTGCCTTCGAATATGAACACGGTATTTTGCAGTTCGTCGAGTATCTCAATCGGGCCAGCGAAGTCGTTCACAGCGATATCATTTACATCGCCGGCAACTACGATGGGGTAGGGATCGAGGTGGCCTTGCAATACTCGGGCGAGTTTACCGAAAATGTTCATTCTTACGTCAATAACATCTGCACGACGGAAGGAGGGACACACGTCTCCGGTTTTCGTGCGGCACTTACGCGAACGCTCAACGCCTATGGCAAGAAGGATGGCCTGTTTAAAAAGACCGTGCCGAGCGGTGACGATTTCCGCGAAGGATTGACGGCCGTCATCTCGTTGAAGGTACCAGAGCCGCAGTTTGAAGGTCAAACAAAGACCAAGCTCGGAAACGGCGAGGTCGAAGGAATTGTCAATTCGGCGGTCGGTGATCATCTGTCCAGGTTCCTGGAAGAGAATCCGAAAACGGCCAGAAAAATCGTCCAAAAAGGGCTCCTCGCGGCCGAGGCGCGGGAGAGTGCCCGCAAGGCGCGGATGCTCGTGCGGGAGCGCAAGGGCGCGCTGACCGGCGGTGGTTTGCCGGGCAAGCTGCGTGATTGTTCGAGTCGCGACGTCGAAAAGTGCGAGTTGTATCTGGTGGAAGGTGACTCGGCCGGTGGGAGTGCCGAAGGGGGTCGGATGCGAGAGTATCAGGCGATCCTGCCACTCCGCGGTAAGATCATCAACGCGTACAAAGCCCGCGACGATAAAGTTCTGGCGAACGAAGAAGTGCGGAGCATGATCTCGGCGATCGGTGCCGGTATCGGGCAAGAGATGGATCTGTCGAAGCGACGCTACGGCAAGATCGTCATTATGACGGACGCCGACGTCGACGGTTCGCACATCCGTACGCTGTTGCTGACGTTCTTCTATCGCCAGATGTATGATTTGGTCAAAGGTGGGCACGTGTTTGTCGCCCAGCCGCCGCTGTTTCGAGTCCGATCGAAGCGGCAGACTTACTATGTCCAAACCGAAGACGAGATGAAAGAACAACTTCTCGAGGCCGGGTTGGGTGGAGCAGCGTTCGAGCCGGGCGACGGCCGGACGATCGAAGGGGAGGAGATGGAAAAACTCTGTCGAACCCTTGCAGCGTTGGAAGAGTCGCTCGTCGCGTTGGAACGTCGCGGTGTGAGTTTGAAAGCGCATGCGTTGCGGCAAGATCCGGTAAGCGGGAAGCTGCCTGTCTATCACGTTTTCCTTGGTCAACAAGAGCATTGGTTCCCGTCGCGGGCCAAATTGGAAGAGTTTGTGGAAAAGGCGGAAGAAGCGGCCGGCGTCGAGCTTGAGGTGGCCGATCCGACTGTAGGAGCCGAGGGCGAAGAAGCGGAATCCAACGGCGAGGCGAAGGCCCAAAAACGGCTCCATATCGTCGAGTTGCACGAAGTTCGCACGATCAACAACCTGTTGGCCGACCTGCGAGAGATGGGCTTCGAGATCGACTCGCTCTTCCCGATCGAACGGACGGGTGTTGAAGAAGATCGCTATTATCTTTCTCGCGGCGATGTCCGGACCGGGTTGGACGATCTGCGAGGGTTGTTGGCTGCGGTGCGGAAGGCGGGCGAGCGTGGCATGACGGTCACTCGCTTTAAAGGTCTCGGTGAAATGAATGCCGAAGAGCTTCGCGAGACGACGCTCGATCCGGCGAATCGAACCCTTTCGCAGGTCAAGATGGAAGATGCCGGTGCGGCCGACGAGTTGTTCCGCGTCCTGATGGGCGATAAGGTCGAACCGCGCCGCGAGTTCATCGAAACCCACGCGTTGGAAGTGAAGAACCTCGACGTGTAGACAGAAAATGATATAAAATGTTTAGCCGACGAACATCGTTCGTCGCTTTTGGGTAGATTTCAAACGTCGGACGATGTCCGGCGGCTAAACAAAAAGGAGTTGATGTGTCGTCGCTGTTTGTCATTCGTGGAAACGATCAAGGGTCCCGTTTCGAGTTGGAAGATAACGAAACGGTGCGGCTCGGTCGTGATGCGACATGTCCGGTCCGGATCCATGATACCGAAGTTTCGCGTCAGCATGCCGAGCTTCGATGTAGCGGCGATACTTTCGTGCTTTCCGATCTCAACAGCTCGAACGGTACCTACGTCAACGGGCAGCGGATCCAGGAACATCATCTTGTCACGGGCGACCAGGTTCAGGTGGGGCGGACGCTGATGCTCTTCACCGGGCCGTCGGGCGACTCGTCGGAGGACCTTTCGCAGTCGATCCGTATCGGTGGCCCTGGTGATGCGGCCGACCAGTCGCAGATTCTTCGAACCGCCTCGCAAGACGAAAGTGAGCAGCTCTTCGTGCCGTCTTCTTCGTCCGATTCGGACAGCAATCCGTGGCTTGCTCGTGCGAGAAGTAACCTACAGGTCATGTACCGTACGGCCTTGGCGGTGAGCCATACTTTGGATATCGACCGGCTCTTGAACCGGATTATGGAGTTGATTTTTGATTGGGTCGAAACAGACCGCGGCTGCATCATGCTCGTTGATGCCGAGACCGGCGGTCTGGAGCCGAAAGTACGTCGCGATCGGACGAAAGAAGGTGCGTCGAAGCGGACGAAACCCAAAAAAACGAAAGACTCGTCGGGGGTCAGCGTGCTTGACGAAATTCCGGCGGAAAAATCGGAGTTGGAAATTGACGACCATATCACGATCAGCAAAACGATCCTCGATTATGTGATGGAGCATAACGAAGGGGTCTTGAGCAGCGACGCGCGGCAAGACGATCGCTGGTCGCCGGGGGCCAGCATCCTTCAGGCAGGCGTCCGCGAAGCAATCTGCGTCCCGATGCAAGGCCGCTACGGCGTGGTCGGGGTGATTTACATCGACACGTCCACCTCCGCGCAAGAGGTGATCCGTACCGGCGGCGCGAACAAATTTACCGAAGACCATCTCAAGTTGATGGTGGCCATTGCGCACCAAGCGGCTCTGGCGGTCGAAGATACGCGTTATTACTCCGCGATGGTCCAGGCGGAGCGGCTCGCGGCGATCGGGCAAACGGTCGCGACCCTCTCGCACCATATCAAAAACATCCTGCAAGGGATCCAAGGGGGCGGCTACCTGATCGAGATGGGCCTCGGCGACGATAACGGCGAGGTGGTCCGAAAGGGATGGGGGATCGTCGAAAAGAATCAGGCGAAGATCTCCAAGCTGGTCCTTGACATGCTCACCTTCAGCAAGGAGCGTGAACCGGAACGCTCGCCGGCGAAGCTCAACGACGTGATCGGCGACGTGATCGAGCTGATGCAAAGTCGGGCCGAAGAGTACGAAGTCGATCTGGTCTGGAAACCGGACGAATCGATCGGCACCTTTGTGTTCGACCCCGAGGGGATTCATCGCGCGAGCCTCAACATCGTGACCAACGCGATCGATGCAGCCTCGGAAAATGACGAAGAGAAACCAACGGTCCTCGTCAAGACAGAGCTGTTCAATGATGGCCGATCGTTGGCGATCGTGGTCAAAGATAACGGACGTGGCATCCCGACCGAGACGATGGAGAATCTGTTCGACCCGTTCGTCTCCTCCAAGGGTTCTCGTGGCACGGGCCTCGGCCTGCCGGTAAGTCAGAAGATTCTCAAGGAACACGGCGGCCGCATCCAGGTCGACTCGACCCCCGGCCGCGGCGCCCACTTCCGACTCGAGTTCCCCGCCGCCGAAGCCGAAGACGTCAAATCCGACTCCGGCACCCGGCTTTTGGATAAATAGTTTGGAAAATTTCACTTTCCCTCCAAGCCGAAATTGGGCCGCGAAGCGTGCCCTATTTTGGGTTAAGAACCTGAGAGGACGAGAACCTCGGGGGGTTGACGTTACCCTCAAGCTATAATAAATTGAAAGCACCACTGCGGGAGTAACTCAGTGGCAGAGTGCTAGCTTCCCAAGCTGGACGTCGCGGGTTCAAATCCCGTCTCCCGCTCTTTGCAAGACCTGTTGACCAAGATGTCGACGGGTCTTTTTCTTTTGGTACACACATGGATAAAAATGCCACACCACGTGCTCGACACGTAAATTGTTGGTAAATTTGACCTTCGAAATATGCCCCGGTTAGGTGGCAAGCCGTGGACCTGCGTGGTATCATGGATGGTACCAACAAACATCCCACCTTTACTCTCACTCGGGCACACCTGGAGGTAGCAATGACTACGATTCTTTCGGTTTCTTTCTGTAAACGTCAAGGAACACGATTTCTTTTGGCATGGGCCGGCGGGCTTGTGGGGGCGGTCGTGTTGATGGTCTTTCTTTCCCATGCGGCGATCGCGCAGACCGATCCGGCCCCGAAGGCGGAGGCCGCGCCGAGCGTGAAGCAGATTTCGGATCTGTTTGATATCGAGAATCTTCCGCGGATGAAGAACTTCCGAACGTACATGGCCAGTAGCTATGATCGTGAAGGGGGGAATTACGATTGGGGGAACTACGAGCGGATCGAAAATGGCGACGGGGTCGTTCTCGATGTGACCGGGCCCGGCGCGATTACCCGTATCTGGTCGGCCAACCCCCGGGGCCTCTTGCGGATCTATCTCGACGACGCCGAGAAGCCGGTGGTGGAAGAAGATTTCAGGAAGTTTTTGCACCGTGAGCCGCTGAGTATGGGCAAGGGCGATCCGGCCATGCAACTTTTGAATCAGGACGGTAAGCCGGGCGGGTATACCACGTACGATGTGATCCCGTTCAAGAAGCGGTGCAAGGTAGTGCTTGTCAAGGCTCCGAAGGTTTACTACCAGTTCAACTACGTACTCTTCGACAAGCCGCACGAGATGCCTGCCTTCACGATCGATCAAAAAGAAAAATCGAGCGACGAGTACGAAAAAATCCAGAGCAACCTGCTGTGGAGTCGGCGTTCTTTGCGATCTTGCAATCAATATGCCACTAAGACGGGAACGATCAAGCTCGCCAGCGGTGCCAAGAAGGTGATCTTCGACGAAAAAGGGCCTTTGACCATCCGCCAGATAGGTTTTTCCGTGAAGTGGCCCAAGGACGAGAAGAAGGCCAAACACCTCAAGGAAAAACTACAATTGCGAGGTTATTGGGACGACGACCTGAAGATCCCGAACCTGGAAGGTCTCCGCAATCCGTCCATCAAGTCGCCTCTGGCATACTTTTTTATGGACTTTGGCGGGCTGGAAAACTATGATACTGCCTTGATTGTAAAAGTGGACAACGGCTACGGGGCTCGTTTCCCGATGCCGGTCCGACAACGGGCCGTCTTGGAGCTGATCAACGACTCGGTTCTCGATATCGAGGAGCTCACCTATTGCATTGTTTATGAACCCAACGAAAAATGGGATCCGACCCTTGCCCATTTCAAGGCGATTTACCACAGTGAAGATGGCACCTTCGGCACCGACAATGGCGACTATCAAGATGTCATGCTGCGGCGGAACCAGAACGAGGCCGAAAACTATCCTGTGTTGCGAACGTGGGGCGAAGGCCATTTTGTCGGCTGCTGCTTCTTCGTCGACTGGAAGGAAATGCCCTTTGAACGAGCGTCGTGCGAAAGTGACGAAGCGGTTTTTGTAGACGGCGACCCGAAACGGATGATGTGGGGGACCGGCAACGAAGATTATCTCAACGATGCGTGGGGATTCCATAAGGCCTCGGGCCTGCTCAGCGGTGGAGTTTGTAAAAAGGACGCGAGAAGCTCGTTCGGCTACCGGTTCCACATTTCCGATACGATCACGTTTAAAAAGCGGTTGGCCTTTACGCTGGAACACGGCTCCAGTAACAATTGCACCGGCCGGTATCAGAGTGTAGGATACTATTACGTCAAACCGACCGGGCCGAACCCCTTCATCGACAAAATTCCCAAGCGCGACATGAAGCGGTATTTCAGCCGTTAAGCCCGGGACAACAACTATTCTTATAATCTCAGGAGACAACCATGATCGGTACGACTTTTTGCAAACGTGGATGGATGTGGCTCTTTTTGGTGTTAGTTTGTGGACTTGTGGCGACCGTTTTTCTTTCGGGTACGGTACTGGCCACGGATGACGTGCTCAGCGACGTGCCTCGTTTCGAGCCGGGGCGGAGTCATTGCGAGAGTTCGGCCAAGTTGGGGAAGGATGGGAAACCGGACCCGACGGCGAACGGGGATTGCGTTCGATTCGTCGAGCCGGGCGAGAAGTGTGTCGTTGCCGACCTCAAGGGGCCGGGCGTCATCACGCATATCTGGTTCACGATCAACCAGTTCACGACCCTGTTCGGCGAGCCGCCGCGCGGTCGTGCCCGGGGACGCGAGATCCTGATCCGCATCTATTGGGACGGGCGGGATAAGCCGGACGTCGAAGCGCCGTTTACCGATTTCTTCGCCCAGCCGTTCGGGAAACATGTCGCGGTGAACAGCGCCCCGATCATGGT
>JASFHG010000097.1:0-9368 GCA_050123355.1 Planctomycetia bacterium | reverse complement strand
GCTGCTGCCGGAGTGATCGCAACAAGCGGAGGTTGCCAAGCGAAGTGGTTCGTGTCCGGACATAACTCAGACGATTCAACGTCGGTGTGATCTTTGCCTGGGCCACATCCCCCACATCCAACCGAAGCTGGGCCGGAGGGGCCTTGATAAAATGAAGCAACGGGCGAATCTTCTCCAAGAGCCACGGCTGGAATGAGAAGACTTGGAACTGTTCATTCTTCCACTCGTGCAAGCGGGGTGAGCTTCCCGGAGCGACGCCACCTTGGCCAGGCACCTGCTCGGCCGGCATCACAAGGGCCTGCAAAACGCTCAAAATCCCAAGCTCGCCGGTCGTACCAATGTAGCCGACGAAAACGTCGGTCAGTCCGATCCGCTCCGATCGCGCCGGTGTCACGGTGGTCGGTGGCACGTTGGCCGGTGGCGGGACGAGCAGTGCATCGCGAAGACGCTGAAACCTTCGACCACGAGCCAAGCCGGGATCGCGAGGTGGCCACACGTTCTGTGCCCGAACCACTATCGGTACCGGTGTTGCCACCGGAGCAGACGCGTTCTGTTTGGTTGCCAGCGACGGGAGCTGGACATCTTGTAGTCCAACAAAAAGATACTGATCGGGCAGGACTACCTGGAAGTCAAAGATGTTGCCCTCGACCGGCGCGACCTTGCGCGACTCGGCAGGTCCGGTCCGGCTGAGAAGCATATCGTAGTGCTTCTTCGCAAACGGGTTGGCCTGGGCGTCGACGGTGATCCGATCCACGCCTTTGCCGAGATCGTCGCGCCGGATACCGACGATCATCGGATCGAGCCGGCCCCAGTTTTCATGATAGAAACTCAAGAATCGACGATAGGCGGCCGCCTCCGACACGGTGATATTCTCGACCGGCACGTCGGGGATCGGCACGAAAAAACCACGCCGTCCGCGCAGCGAATCGACCAACTGTCCCCGAGTATCGAAGACCGCCTTCGACCCGTCCGGTCGTGGCCCAAAGTTGGCCGGCAATAACTTTGCTTGCTTCAGAAGCGGGACCGTCTCGGCCGCATTTTTCTTCAACTCCACTCCTTCTTCCCCGGCGGCAGCAAGTCGGGCCAGCTTGAGCACCTCGATGTCGGCGACCGCTTGTAGCCGGCGCCGCATCTCGACCCAATAATGGGGACCGGCCATATTGCGGAAGAACGCGTCGGAAAAATAAACGAAAACGGTATCCTGCCGCGAGATCGGCATGACCGACCGCGCGTGGCGGAACTCGTCGGTCGCCCCCAGTGCCCCAACCGGCTGCTTTTGGCCCGTCGCGATGAAACGTCGCATTACCTCCTTCGACGAGGTGACAAAAATGTAACCACCATCGGCCAGATAGAACGAACGGACCGCGTTGTCTTCGGAATGGATGAACGAAACCTTGCGGCCGTCGATCTCGACCGTCTCTTCGGTCACGCCCCCTTGCTTGAGCCGCTCGGCACGCTGGGTGCTGAACTCGCGGTTCAACAGGAACGTGTTTCTCGCCTCGAACATCAGCCCGAATGACGCCCCCTCGCGCATGAACAGATCGGTGCCGACCATCGCGACGTCCGAGATAAGCGTCCCGCCGAGTACCCGGCCGAGCACGGTCTGCTTGATGAGCAGTTGATCCTCCATCCGCTTGGTCGTTTCGTAGTCGAGCCCTCGCAACGAGACGAGGTTGCCCGCATCGCCGCCGATCCGCTTCATCGTATCCTGCATCCAGAGGAAATTGGCGTAGTTGCCGAACCGGATATAAAAACACTCCTCCGGCACACGCATCGCGATTGGCTCGACTTTGACCTTCTTGTCGATCGACAACTCACCGAGCGGCGGCCACTGTTTCGCAACCGGTAGCGGCAACGTCGGCGTCTCCGAAAGCGACGCGTCGCCGAGCATACGGTCGCGAATCATCGCCGTTTGGATCATCTCGGTACCGAGCATCAGACCGAGCTGCTCTTCGAGCATCGCCTGCGTCGGGTCCTTCTTCTCCAACGGCGGTAGCGGAAAGCCAAGTCGGGCCGAGAGCATCGACTCGAGATAACTACGCACCACCGGCGGATAGTCCGATGTCTTCAGACCGAGAAACGATTTCGGACCGGCCGTGTATTGCTTCCACCAATCGCGAGCCAGGCGGTTCAAACCTTCTTGGCTGCGGATCGGGCGGACGATCCGGCGCATCGGCGTCCGCGTGCCGATCGTCAAGTCCAACGGCGTGGTCCCCTTGAAAAGGAAATAAATCGTCGTCGGAGGTGTCTGGTCGAGGAACCCTTGGATAATTCCGCCCACTTCCTCGCGAACCGGGCCACCTTTCAACAGTGGCGAGTCAACCAAGATCTGGCGAACGAGTGTTGTGTCGGGTGGCGTTTCGATCGCCGGATAGAGCGTCCGCCCTTTCGCCTCGGTCAGCATGATCCCCTCGGCACCCAATGGCTGCGGTAGCTCGCCGGGTGAGAGCCGCAAGACGATCTTCCCCACGCCGAACGGCTGGCCGGCGTAGGCCTCGATCTGTGCTTCGGCCCGCGTCGCCATGCAACTCACGCCGAGCAACAACAGTACGCTTGCAATCCGCGTCATTCTCCGTTTCCGCTGCATCGAATCGATCTCCATAAAAAGGTATTTTGCAATACGTTGGCCACTTGGAATTGTATTCATTGAACTATTGTGGCCAAGGTTTTGCCCCATCCGAGGCTATTTTTTCTATCCACATGTTTATTTGGAATACACGGCCGCCATACGTTCGAGGCCCTCTTCGGTCGAGATGGTCGGTTCATAGCCCAAGTCCGCTCGGGCACGAGAGATATTGTAATAATGAGACGTACTGAGCTGGTCGGCCAAGAATCGGGTCATCGGCGGCTCGCTCGACAGGCGGAGTGTGTGATAGGTCACTTCGCAAATTCGGCCGATCCCTCGGGCGGCCCGTCGTGAAATGGCCTTCTTCACCGGCGGTAAACCGGCGACCGCCAAAAGACGATCAACCCACTGCCAACAATTGACCGGCTCCCCTTGGCTGATGAAATAAGCCCGACCCGCGGCCGGTGCGTCACCTTCGAGTGCCTCGGCCGCCAACAAATGAGCCGACGCCGCGTTCTCGACGTAGACCGTGTCGACTATATTATTCCCTTCCCCCACGCGACGTAATCGGCCCGACCGTGCCCTTTCGACGAGCCGCTCAAAAAGATTGGTATCGCGAGGTCCCCAAATCAAGTGCGGACGCAACGAACAAGTCTTCAAATCCTCGGTGCCGTTGGCCTGAAGCACCCCCTGCTCGCCGAGCGCCTTGCTGTGTGGATAGTGGCAGTTCCACGACGTCGGATACGGGATCGACTCGTCGACGCCCATCTGATCTTGGCCGTCGAACGTAACACTCGGACTGCTTGTATACACCAAACGCGGCACGCCATGCTTGCGGCACCCCTCAATAACATACTCGGTGCCGAGCGTGTTGGTTTCGTAGAAATCTTGCCACCGACCCCAGATCCCGGTAAGCGCGGCGACGTGAAAAACAACATCAACCCCTCGACACGCTTCGAGAACCGCCGCTCGATCTCGGATGTCACCACGGACAAGCTCAACGCCGAGCTCGGTCAGTTGCGGATCGTCACGCCGGCAAAGCGCACGGACCTGATCCCCGCGAGCAACAAGTTGTTCGACTATATGACGCCCCAAAAAGCCGTTGGCGCCTGTGACCAGTGCATACAAAATAAAAGGTCCTTGAGTTTTTTGGATTGATACCTCACTCAAACCGTCATGGAGAAGAAACGTTTACTTCACTTCCACTTCGGTCGGAGCGATGACGAGTTGGGCCTCCTTCGAGCCGGTCCACTTGGGAACTTCGCATCGGGTCGCTTTCCAACCTTGATGCACAACCGCCCCAGAGACCTCGTTCCCCTCGGTGACATTCCCCACCACACGCACGCAACCCGGATCGGCTTTTTCGGGCACATCCATCTGCGTCCCTTCCTCAAACGTCGAGTTCGACTCGATGCCGAACATCCGATCGAGTACCCGCCCACACTCGCGATGAACGTCTCGCGAAGCGGCCCCGACCTGAGCGTCGGAATAAGCATCGAGCGGCTCCTTGATAAAGTCGACGAAGCGGGCCTCGCGCTGCAACGCGGCCAGCAAGGTGATCGCCTCGCTTCGAAGCGGTTCGGCCGGTTTGGGAGGCGCGGGCTTGGCAGCCGGTTTCGATTCGACCGATTTTGGTGCGGCCGGCCGGCCCGACACTTCGGTACCGATCGCCCGAACGGCATCGGCATAATCTCGGCGAAACAGGACTTTGAAGAAGGTGGCAAAGGCGAGGAATAATCGCATGGCGTTTTGAAAAAATGATAGGTGAAATATGGAATGATATAGACATACAGAAATCCGCCCCACTCAAGTTGCTGCACAAAGATATCCCGGGGCAAAAACCGGAACCATTACAGCATTTTTAGGGGGTTTCCGTCAAGGGGCCACTCGGTTTAGGGGCCCTCATAGTGCCGTGAAATAAAACAGTGCCGCTTATTGACACGGACGTATCCGTCAAATATAACGGTTCCATGCCGACCTAATACCGATATTACGTCTTGGCCGGACCAAAGTGCGAAAGTTTGCATACTTTACCCTTAATATAAGGTGAAAACCGTGGTTCCCAGACGATAAGAGAGGCAGAACAGGCAGTTTGGTCCAAGATTTGCTCCGTGAGATTCTGTCTAGAACTTTGATGACCCAAAACGGGCCAAGTTGCAGACTCCCAGGAACAAAACCGTTACGGCTTGAGGCATACCCACCAACGCCTACGAAAGGATACCGCTTGAAAGCTTCCTTCCCCATTTGGACCAGCCTCCTTCTCGGAGCGACTCTCTGTGTCCTGTCAAGCTGTTCCCACAACAGCCAACCGGTCGACATGGAGATCACGAACGTCTCCTACGACCCGACGCGAGAACTTTATGCCGACTTCAACGCCGACTTCACCAAGGCCTGGGAAGAAAAAACCGGTAAGAAGGTTAAGGTCCTCATGTCCAATAGCGGATCGGGCAAGCAGGCACGGAAGGTGGTCGACGGGATGCAGGCGGACGTGGTAACGCTCGCCCTGGCCTACGACATCGACATGATCGCCGAGAAGACCGGTCTGCTCCCGGACGACTGGCAGGCCCAGTTGCCTCATAACAGTTGCCCGTACACGTCGACGATCGTCTTCTTGGTCCGCAAAGGCAACCCTAAAAAAATCAAAGACTGGGACGATCTGATCCGGTCTGACGTCAAGGTCATCACCCCCAGCCCGAAAACATCGGGCGGAGCACGCTGGAACTATCTGGCCGCGTGGGGATACGCCTTGAAACGAGAACTGGGGAACCTGTCGAAGCTGTACGACCCGACGCAAAAAGAGGCGGTTGCCAAAGCCGAGCAGAAAGCACAAGCGTTTGTCGCAAAGCTTTACAAGAACGTCGAAGTCCTCGACCCGAGCTCACGCGCCGCGACCAACACGTTCATACGAGGCGAGCGAGGAGATGTCCTGCTTGCTTGGGAGAACGAAGCGTTTCTGGCGATCCGCAAACTTCGTTCGAGCAAATTCAAGATCGTCACCCCCTCGGTAAGCATCCTGGCCGAGCCGCCGGTCGCGGTTATCGAAAAGATTGCCAAAAAGCGAGGGACGTTCGACGTGGCCAGGGCGTACTTGGAACACCTCTATACAAAACAAGGACAGTGTTTGATTGCCAACCGATACTACCGGCCGATCTTGCCCGAGTTGGTACCGAAAGAAGACATGAAACGGTTTGTCGACTTGGATCTGTTCACCGTCGACGAGGTTTTCGGTGGCTGGGAAAAGGCCCAGCAACAACATTTCAACGACGGCGGCACGTTCGACCAAATTTATCAACCAGAGTAATTTTTTTCTACCAAAATAGAGCTTCACTTCATTTCAGCTCAAATCACATTCACTTACCAATATAAGAACCATGAAACTTCGTCAACATAGCGTATTGCCCGGGTTCGGGCTGACCATGGGGATGACGGTCGTCTATCTGAGCTTGATCGTCCTACTCCCGTTGGCTGCGCTATGCATCAAGGCCTCGGGAATCAACCTCCAGGAATTTTGGGCGAAGGCAACCGACCCGCGAGTAATGGCATCGTACAAGCTGACGTTCGGCGCGTCGTGCATTGCCGCGTGTATCAACGCGGTCTTCGGGTTCATCGTCGCGTGGGTCTTGGTGCGATACACGTTCCCCGGTAAGAAACTGATCGATGCGATGGTCGACCTGCCGTTCGCACTGCCGACGGCCGTTTCGGGCATCGCCTTGACTGCAATCTATTCTCAAAACGGTTGGCTTGGCAAGTGGCTCGAACCGCTCGGCATCCAAGTCGCGTACCATCCGGTGGGAATCATGGTCGCGCTGACGTTCATTGGGTTGCCGTTTGTCGTCCGAACAATGCAGCCGGCACTAAAGGATCTCGACCCCGAGCTTGAAGAAGCGGCTGCGAGCCTTGGCGCGGATCGGTTGCAAACCTTTTTCCGCGTCATCCTCCCGGCGGTCATCCCGGCCTTGTTGACCGGTTTCGCTCTGGCGTTTGCACGCGGGCTGGGGGAATACGGCTCGGTCGTTTTCATCGCGGGCAACCTGCCGATGAAAACGGAGATCGCACCACTGATGATCGTGACGAAGCTCGAACAATACGACTATAACGGCGCGACCGCCATCGCCGTGGTGATGCTGGTCACGTCGTTCGCAATGCTGTTGGTAATCAATTTACTGCAACGCTGGAGTGCGAGGTACGCGAATTAAATCGTTTTAGAAAATCCCATGTCCACCAAAATCGTCACGAAAAAATCGACTCGTCGCCGACGCAAGGCCAAGCCAGCCCGAGCGGCGTACCGCCCGACAACCGAGCCACGCTGGGTTCGCTGGTCGTTGACGACGATCGCGGTTTGCTTCCTGGCGTTTTTCCTGCTGCTGCCATTGCTGGCCGTTTTCTCACAGGCACTGGCTCAGGGGGTTAAAGTCTACTGGGCGTCGCTGGTCGAGTCGGACGCCATCTCGGCGATCTCGCTGACATTGTTGACAGCCATTATCTCGGTTCCGGCCGCTGCCTTATTCGGCGTGGCGGCCGCGTGGGCGATCGCGAAGTTTAACTTCCGCGGCAAAAACCTGCTGATCACGCTGATCGATCTGCCGTTTACCGTCTCGCCGGTCGTCGTCGGACTGATCTTCGTCATGCTCTTCGGTCGCAACGGTTGGCTAAGCTCGTTTTCGGAACATGGCATTCAGGTCCTCTTTGCAGTCCCCGGCGTAGTGATTGTAACGATGTTCGTCACCTTCCCGTTCGTCGCACGGGAATTGATCCCGCTGATGGAATCGCAAGGGACCGAAGAGGAAGAGGCGGCTCGCGTGCTCGGGGCCAGCGGGCTGCAAACGTTTTGGCATGTAACGCTTCCCAATATCAAGTGGGGGCTTTTGTATGGCGTGATCCTCTGCAACGCGCGGGCAATGGGTGAATTCGGGGCCGTTTCGGTCGTCTCGGGCTGCATTCGTGGCCAGACAAACTCGATGCCGTTGCACGTCGAGCTCCTTTATAACGAATACAACCACGTCGGCGCGTTCGCCGTCGCCTCCCTGCTGGCGGTCCTTGCCCTGGTCACGCTCGTTGTCAAAACAGCCTTCGAATGGCAAGAATCCCGCCAACAAACCTCGGCAGAAGAAGAGCTTTTCGAGCTGCCGGCAACCAAATCACGTAAGGTGCGGATAGACACACCACATTAAAACGGAACAAAACCATGAGTATTTCCGTCGAAAACATTACCAAACATTTCGGATCGTTTACGGCACTGGACGATGTGAGTTTGAAGGTCGAAAAAGGCGAGCTCGTCGCCCTGCTCGGACCGTCCGGCTCGGGCAAGACGACATTGCTGCGAATTATCGCCGGGCTCGAGACCCCCGACGCGGGAAGTGGACCGATCTGCTTCCACGACGAGAACGTGGCAAACCAAAACGTTGGCGACCGCCACGTCGGCTTCGTCTTTCAGCACTACGCCCTGTTCCGCCACATGACCGTCGCCCAAAACGTCGCGTTCGGTTTGAAGGTCCGGCCACGTCGCCATCGGCCGCCGAAGCTGATCATCAAAGCCAAGGTGCGACGGCTTCTGAAGCTCGTGCAGTTGGACTTCCTGGCGAACCGCTACCCGCACCAACTCTCCGGCGGTCAGCGACAACGTGTCGCATTGGCGCGGGCATTGGCGATGGAGCCGAAGGTGCTGCTGTTGGACGAGCCGTTCGGCGCACTCGACGCGAAGGTCCGCCGCGAGTTGCGTCAGTGGCTCCGCCAGCTCCACGACGAGATCCACATCACGAGCGTTTTTGTCACCCACGATCAGGACGAAGCACTAGAACTGGCCGATCGGGTCGTCGTGATGAACCAGGGCCACATCGAGCAGGTCGGGACGCCGGACGAGGTCTTCCACAGCCCGAAGACCCATTTCGTCGTCAACTTCCTCGGCCAAGTCAACCGTTTCCACGGCCGAGTCCAAGACGGCAAGGTCTACTTTGCGACCCTCGCGTGGGAGTCGCCCGAAGAATTCGCGGCCGAGAGCGGTCCAGCCCAGGTCTTCGTCCGGCCACACGACTTCACGATTGCGACCACCCCGGACAGCCAACCCAGCTTTCGGGCACGCGTCGACTACATCCACTCGGCCGGACCGGCAGTTCGGCTAGAATTGTTGGCCGAGAGCGGCGAGCGGCTTTGGGCCGAGGTGAGTCAGGAGCGTTGGCGCCGGCTCGACGTAGCCCACGGCGGCGAGGTTTTCGTCACCCCCCGCGACGTGAAAATTTTCTCAGGCGAAACAGCGTAAGAGAGTAAACCTCCGTACTTTCTCACCCAAATTTGGGTCTGCCAACACAGTTTCAAATTCGGTTTACCCTAGGTTTCCCAAAATTAGCTTTCCCATTATAATTACAGAATATGACGGTGCCACGGTCGGCCCTCACTTACTCCCACCCCAAATCGCCCTTTAAGTTACAGGGATACACGAAACCCAATGAGAACAGACATGAAGCGTTTTCTAGAAATTCTTCCCCAGCTCTTACTATCAATGCTGCTGTTGGCAGCGATCTCCGGCGGTCTTTCGGCACAGGACATGGGCATCCCTCCTATGCCTGGCTCCGAGGAAGGCCCTCCCGACATCGATCTGGGTGGCGGTTTTGGCGAGGAGTTAAGCGAGGGGCCACTTACGGTCCAGGCTTTCATCGCGCCGCCCGAAGGAGAGACACCCGCCTATTTGTTCGTTACGGTCGAACTCGATCCCGGTTGGCATATTTACTCGATGACACAAAAAGGGGAAGGCCCGATTCCGACAGAAATCAAAGTGTCCCCCTCCCCGGCAATCAAAAAAATCGGA
>JASFHG010000096.1:0-9378 GCA_050123355.1 Planctomycetia bacterium | reverse complement strand
AGATAAAGAACCGGCATGACAAACCAAATCCCCCAAGTCGGCACGGTCATTCCCCACTCAAAGGGACTCGCATGCGTGCCGGGCGTCGCGGCCCAAAGACCGTAAATCAACAACGGCACCGCCGAGACCACCATAAGCGTCACCAGCCCGACCAACAATTTCACCCCCATCAGCCAAGTCCTGCCGGCCGGTCGATGCAACAAGAAGGGATAGGTGCCGCGAAGCGACTCGCCAAACGTCTGCCAGAGCCCGAGCAAAAACGCCATGGCCGCCGCCAAACCACAGAATATCCCAATAAAAGGATCTTCGACAAAAGGCACATGGGCTCCGAGAGCAAAAAAGAAATAGGAAACCTTGGGAACCATGATTGCAAAGAGAAGAAGGCCACTAAGGACCACCGCACCGATCGCGATGAACCAGATCTCTCGCAGTTCTTTGAGTGCCATTGCTCTAAACATTGCTTTCACCCTCCTTTGCAACAAATTCAACGGTGCGGAAGCACCCACCAAAACTCCTATCCAAAAATGCCATTACTTTAAACATTGGCCTTACCCTCCTTCGCATCTTCGGTTGCAAAAACCGGCAGCCCGCGGCGTGGGCCGCTGGTGTATTCGATGAACGCGTCCTCGAGATTGAACCCGATATCCTCGACACGGTCTGCATGGAGAGAATCGAAAATCCGATGATGTTCCTCGTCCATGTCGACGACCAGCACTTCCAAACGGTGCCCTACCTGCCGGCTGCTGATCAAACGAGGACAAGGCGGCAACTCCGGTGGGGTGCCGGGAAAATCCAGCACCACCTTCCGGACTGCCTTTTTGAAGTGGTCCGTGGGGCAATCTACCCGTAACACGCCGTCGACGATGATCCCGATCCGATCGGCGACCCGCTCGACGTCGCCTAGAATGTGCGAACTGAAAAGGATCGTCCGGCCGCGACGCTGGATGATCTGGATCAGCGACTCGAGAAAATCGCGACGCACGACCGTATCGAGGCCCAGCGTCGGATCGTCGAGAATCAACACCTCCGGATCGGATGCGACGACCAGCGCCAACGCAACCTGTGCCCGCTGCCCTCGCGAGAGACGCCGAATCTTTTTCTTGTATGAAAGTTGAAAATGGTCGAGGATCTGGTCCAACAGCCCTTGGTTCCACCGAGAATAAAACGCACGGGTGAACCGGATCGCCTGGCCGATCGTCATCCAACGATACAAAGGATGATCCTCGGCCAGATAGGCGATGCGTGCCCGCGTCTCGGGCCGTAGCTCCTCCGTGTCCTCCCCCAACACTTCGGCATGCCCATAGCTCGGGTGCAACAACCCCAGCAGCATTTTGATCGTGGTGGTCTTCCCCGCCCCGTTGCGCCCCAGCAGCCCGTAGACCATCCCCTCGGGGATCCGCAGGTTGAGCTGATTGACGGCACAGTAGGAACCGTAATATTTGGTCAGGCCATGTGTGACGATAGCATCGGACATACGTTTACTCCTTCTCGGACCACTTGAATTGCTTCACCTGTTTCGTGACAAGATCGACGACCTCCTCGGCCGTGAAGCCAAGATGGACGGCTTCGGTCAAAAAGTGATCCGACGCCTCTTGGAGACGTTTTTTGCGGACCTTCTGAGATTGTTCCACGCTGGGCTCGGCAATGAACGCCCCCAGCCCGGGACGAGTATCGATAATTCCCTCCCGCTCCAACTCGGTATAGACGCGAGCGATCGTGTTCGGGTTGACCACGACCGCGCGGGAAAGCTCGCGAACCGAGGGTAGGCGGTCCCCTGGCCGGAGCTTTCCTCTCGCGATTCCTTCACGCACCTGGTGGGCAAGCTGTTGCCAAATCGCCAGGCGGCTCGACGGGTCAATTGAGAATTCCATAGTCACCTCACTAACTGTACTAGTAGTTCTAATACAGTTGATCGTCCGTGTCAATCGAATTTTTGAAAAAATTTTGGGGTTTTCCTTAACTCGATTCAGCAAAAGGACATACGCGAGAACAAAATCATCCCCTCATGACGCAAATCGCTGCCGAAACCAATCACCGCCTGTTAGCAGTCTGTCGGACTTGGGTGGTTTAGTTTACAGAAAGCCGATATAATCGGGTATGAGCATTCAAATACGTCCCATTCATCGTGATATGCCGATGTTGCTGCCGCCGGATCTGCGGGAGTGGGTTCCGGAAGATGACATCGTGCATTTTGTGATCGAGGCTGTCGAGCAGATGCCGACGACTCGCAACACGTTTCATCTGAACCATCGCGGGACCGGCTCGAAGCAGTACTCGCCGAGGATGATGCTGGCGTTGTTGGTTTACTGCTACCTCAACGGTATTTTTTCCAGCCGCAAGATCGAACGGGCAACCTACCGCGACATCGCCGTGCGATATCTGACCGCCGACTCGCATCCCGACCATGACACGATCTGCACGTTCCGACGCCGGAACGAACGGGCGATCCAGGAGGCGTTTCTGCACATCCTGACGCTCGCCAAGGAAATGAACGTCTTGAAGGTCGGCACGGTCAGCGTCGACGGAACGCACATCGACGCGAATGCTTCGAAGTCGAAAAACGTCCGTTGCGATCGAGCCGAGCAGCTGGAAAAACAGCTTCGGCTTGACATCGACGAGCTGATGCGACGCGCCGAGGAAGCGGACCGTGACGACTCGGACGATGGCCAGTCGCTGCCGAAGGAGATCGCTCGTCGCGAAAAACTTCTGGAGAAAATGCAGCGTGCTCAAGCCGATTTGGAAAAACGTGCCGAAGCCAAAACGGAAGCCGAGCGTAAAAAATACGAGCAAAAACTCCAGCGTCGCCAAGAGCGGTTGGAAAAAGGCGTCTGCTCCGGGCCTGAGCCGAAAAAGCCTGAAAATAAAGGCCCAAAACCGACCGACCAAGCGAACCTGACCGACGACGACTCGCGGCTGATGCGAAAAAATCGACGTGCCGAGTTCCGCCAGTCGTACAACGCTCAGGCAGCGGTCGACGCGGACGGCAGTCAACTGATCCTTAGTGCCCATGTCACCAACTGTGCCAGCGACGCCGGCGAGTTGGAGCCCGCCTTGGCCGGCATCGATCCGAGTATCGGTATCCCGAACGCCGCCTTGGCCGACAACGGCTACGTCAACGCGGACGCAATCGAACGTTTGCAACGTCCGCAAAACGAAGGTGGGCAAGGACTGGACATTTATATACCCGTTACCCCGGAAGACGGCAACAACCAACGGCGTTACGACTACCGTCCGCCGAAAGAAAACAAGCCGACCGTGGTCAAGGACAAACTCCTCTTGGCCATGCAATCGAAAATGCAAACCGATACCGCCCGCAAGCTCTACGCAAAACGCAAGCAAACCATCGAACCAGTGTTCGGCATTATCAAATCGGTCTTGGGCTTTCGTAAATTTCAACTTCGAGGTCTCAAAAAAGTTTCGATCGAGTGGTCCTTGGTCGCCTTGGCGTACAATGTCAAGCGACTGTATGCGCTGCGTGTCGCCGCAGTGAGTTAAATGTCGTAAACGGGGCAATATGCGAGGATATTTTCCGCCCTGTTGCCCCCAAATAGCCTGAAAACTCCCATGTCGCCATAAAATTCACCCCTCACTTCAACAAACATTCACTCCACCTGGAGCCGCCACACCGTAAAATTTACCAAACCCGTCGAGCTAAGTTCGACAGACTGCTAACGAACGTGCACTCGGTTGGTACATCGACACTCGTGCACGGTTAATAAACACGTACTCGATCAAGCGTTTCTACGCAAAAACCACTAAAAACACGGCCGATTGACGAAATCGTGCGTTTTCCGCTACAATGGGGGACGTATCATTTGTGAAATTTCAGCCAAAAGAAAAAACCCATGTCCAACATGCTCCAAATCGTTCCTGTCGACCTGTCCGAACGAAGCTATAAGATCCAAATCGGGACCGACTGTCTCTGGCAAATCGGGCCGATCGTCGAGGAAATCGGGGACGTGACGCACGCGATCGTGATCACCGACACCAACGCCCAGACGCCGCACGCCGAAGAGGTCGCCTCGGCACTGGCGAAGGAAGACCTGATGCGGGTTGACCTCCTGTCCGTCGATCCGGGCGAGCCGACCAAGTCGATCGACATGGCCGCCGCGCTCTGGAACGGGCTGCTGGAGGTCGGCGCCGATCGGAAGACGCTCGTGGTCGCGGTCGGTGGCGGCGTGGTCGGCGACCTGGCCGGGTTTGTCGCCTCGACGTTCGCGCGTGGGATCCGGTTCCTGCAAGTCCCGACGACCCTGCTGGCCCAGGTGGACAGTTCGGTCGGCGGCAAGGTCGGAATCAATCTCGAAACCGCGAAGAACATGGTCGGCGCGTTCCTCCAACCGGTCGCCGTGTTGATCGACACCGAAACGCTCGACACGCTCCCGAGCCGCGAGTATCGGTCCGGCCTGGCCGAGGTAGTCAAGTATGGCATGATCATGGACGAAGACCTTTTCGAGCAAATCGAGGCGAACGTCGAAAAACTCAACAACCGGGACCACGCAACGCTGGTCGAGATCATCGCCCGATCCTGCCAGTTGAAGGCGGAGGTGGTCCGACTGGACGAGCGTGAAGAGATCGGGCTGCGTGCGATTCTGAACTATGGCCACACGGTAGGCCACGCGGTCGAGACCCTCTCGGGCTACGGCACGGTCCTGCACGGTGAAGGGGTCGCGATCGGGATGGTCGCCGCGTCGCGACTCGCCGAAAAGCTCGACCGGATCGTCGGCTCGACCACCGAGCGCCAGATCGCCCTGCTTCAAGCGTTAGGCCTCCCGACCGAGCTACCCGACTTGGATGTCGACAAGATGATGGGCGTCATGATGCACGACAAGAAGGTCGCCCACGGCCAACTCCGCTTCGTCCTGCCCGACCAAATCGGCCGCGTCGAGCTGGTCAGCGACATCCCCGAATCGGCCATCCGCGAAATTCTTTCCAAAAAGTAGGTCAGGGCTCGCCCTGACGAAGTACAAAGTAAAAATCCCCATCCCCCAAGCCGAAATTGAGCGAAGCTCTATTTCGGATCCGGCGCTGCTGCTACGCAGAGAGCCAACTTGGTCGACTTGTGGCACGGGAAGGCTGATTCTACCTTGACACTGAAAACCTCTTTTTGTTAGAAATCTTGAAACATCTTCAGGGCAGGTTTTTGCTGAAAGGAAAAAAATGGTCAACCCTATCTCCAATTCGCTTCCTCTTGACATAACATATCGAAGAAACCAAAACTCTTCCACGATTGATGTCCGAAACGTCAGTCCAAACGATCTGGCAGCCTATGCCACAAAGCTTCAGCAAGAGGGAAAAGTCTCGCTGAAAACGATTCTCCCGTTCATACCGATTGACACCAGCCAAATGAGCGAGGCATACGGAAGCGAAGTTTCGGTGAAATATTATTCCGACCTTTGGAAAAATCCGAACAACTCCAGAGACATGTTAAAGGAATACAAGAACGTCGCGAGTCAGATGGCAACCGACAATACAGACATCAAAAGCCAAAACGTCATCAAGGAAGCGATTCAGTTTCTGGAAAATCTGGCCAACGACACTTCCTTTGCGGATATCCTACGAGAAAAAGCCGAGTAACACGAGGTAAAAATCTCCATCCCCCAAGCCGAAATGGAGCGAAGCTCTATTTCGGATCCGCGCATAAAAAAACGGCTACATGGATTGAGGGGGTCCATGTAGCCGCCCGGTACGGAAACCAGGAGAATGTGTGCTTTATCGCATGGATTTTACGGATTTCTCATCTGCTGTCGCATCAGGTCCATCATTTTTTCCATCTGTTTCATCTGCTTTTGCATTTGCTGCATCTGTTTTCGCATGACGTCGTTATTCATCGGAGCAGGCGAGTTCGGATCCATGTCGGGCGTGGGCATGAAGTCGAACTGGGGCATCGCGCCGGCGATCACGCCGTTGAGCATCCGTTCGACATGCGGCCGGATGTCGTTCGGCAGATCGTCGAGTTGATTTTCGTCGAGCTCCCAGGTCTCTTCTTTCTTATCCTTCGTAGCATATCGCTTGACGGTGATCTGGGCCGGGGCCTTGCCTTCTCGCGTAATCGTGATCGACAGCCCGCTGGGCAAACCGGGATGGAGCGAAACGTCGGGCGGAAGGATCATGCCGGGATGGAAGAATCGAAACCGCATCGGCGGCTTCACGCCTTGGCCAGGCTGGGCCTGCTCGAACCAATGTTGGAACAACTCCATGTCGGGCGACATGTGACCTGACGGGAGCGTCGGCCGATGGGGTGCCTCCTTAGGCCGTTTTTCGGGATCCACGGTCAGCGAAATCGGCTTGCCGCCACGGAGCAGCCCGATTTCAATCGGTTTTCCTTTGGATTTTTCGACCGCCATCACCAAGTCTTGGGCCGAACGAAGCGGTTTCTCGCCGATATTCAGGAGGATGTCGTTCGGTTGCAAGCCGGCCTTGTCGCCGGGGCCTTTTTCGACCACGTCGAGCACCATGATCCCTTGTCCTTCGGGAACTTTGACATGGGCACGGAGGACCGGCGGAAGCGGACCATAGCAATGAACGCCAATCCAATATTTCGGCAGCTTCGGTGCCATCCGACCGGGGACCGGTTTTACCTTGGTGTGGCCCAAGGGGACCATTAACGGGGTGGCCGTCGGGCCGGATTTGGCGGGAACCGCTCTCGTGTCGCCCTGATCGACAGCGGTCGAGTCGATGACATGGGTCGCCGCGACGGCGGGAGTGATATATCGATCGACGAGACCCATGGACGCCAGCATCGCCAGGAAACCGAAAGCGAGTTGAACGTACCAAGCACGGCTTCGTGTCATGATTCCTACTCCTTCAAAAAAATTCGTGATACGTTTTATACGGTGTTAACCTCGTCGCCTGCGACGGGTTGTTAGTGCAGGTAACTGGGCTTAAACATATCCATAGGGTTACTGATAATACGGAGTGTTTGCATAGTGGACGTCGACCTGATCGACGGGGATGATCAGCTTGCGACCGTCTCGCATCGTGAACGGGATCAGTTGGCGAGAGGTTTTGACTTCGTGGCCCGCCTGCTGGAACGACTCGACCACCCCGTCGGGAATCACGGTCGGCATCTCTTTGAGCCATTGTTGGTCCAGTTCCTTCTGAGAAAGGGCGGGCAAGCTATACGTGCTCTGGTCCCCATCGAAACCCCGGCCGGTAATGCTCATCCGATGGATCGCTTGCTCGGTATCGTTGCTGACGCCGAGCCCGCCCATCCATACATTTTGGGCCGGTTTGAGAACAGGAGGTATAACCGATGCTCTTTGGACACCATCATTGGTACCTATATCCTGCATCAGGGAAGTGATCCCCATCGCGAGGAGAAAACTCGCGGCGATGCCGAGGAACGTGCCGTATCGGTCACGCTTGCGACGACGCTTTCCATCGGCCGGTTTTTTGCCGGGTACGCTCTTCGGAGCGGTATCGTCGGCGGCCGTCTCCTTGTTTCCGCGAAGTCGGGCAGAGAAAGAGCGGAACTCTTGGCCCCACGATTGGGCTTCGAGGAACGCCAACGCACAACGACGCCATCCACCCGGCCGCTCGTCAAGGCTGCCAAGCAAGGTGCGGCGTCGTTCATCGTCCAGTTCGCCATCGACCAACAGATCGTAAATTCGATCGTCGTCAACAGGCAAGTTATCGGCTTGAGGTTTTTTGTCGTCGGGAGTCATTTTTTTGGTAGGTGCTTCCGCACCGTTTTATCAAAGAAGGTTATAAAAAATTCAGTGTTCAGTAAGGGAGGAAAAGGGGACATTCTACTTTTTCGCAGGAAAAGTTGAGTGTCCCCTTTTCCGATAATGTTTAGCCGACGAACATCGTTCGTCGCGTTTGAAAGTAGCTCTAAAACACACCGGACGATGTCCGGCGGCTAAACTTCTCTTCTCTATCTCACATCTAACGCAGTTAATTCTTTTCTCAGTCGGGCACGAGCGCGGTGGAGTCGGGCTTCAATGGCACTTTCGCTGATGCCCAGGTGGCCGGCCAGGTCGCGGTAGCTCCAATCTTCCGTGTATTTCAGGAGCAAAATCTCGGCATCCCGTTTGGGGAGCCGGGCGACCGCCGTCCGGATCAACTGACGTCGTTCGTCGGCCAGGAGCCATCCGAGCGGGTCGACCTCGCGGTTGTCCGACTCGACCGGCTGCCGGTCCTCGGCAAACCGATCGGTCAGTTTCCGGCGCCGGCCCATCTTCCTCCGGTAAAGGAGACATTGGGTCACGGCCAACCGGTACAACCAAGGAGCAACTTTTGAAGGATCTCGAAGCGGAGCCGCCTGGCGGACCGCCGCCATGGACACCTCTTGCATCACCTCGTCAACCGCTTCCGGCTCGCCTACTCGGGTGTAGATGATCGTCCGCAGCCATCGGTCATGCTCCGCAAGCACCACAGGCCAGTCGATCGCGAGCGATCCGTCGGGCTTCTCTGGTTCCGGCCCCGCGTTTGAAGCCTGCCGGTTTGCGTTTGAGGGTTTATCCATGGCCATGTATATAGTTTCCGTCTTGGTGGAAATCTTGCACGTCGAAGGTTGATTTTTCTGGATTTTTCGCAATCGACCACCAAAACACCCCTTACAGCGGGGGGTGGCGACACGGATCCTTTATCTTTATCGGCCCAAACGGGGGGTAATTCCGAGGTTTTCTATATAATATGTCAAAGCAGTGGAAAAAATATGCGAGGTGGGAAAACGGCTCAGAAGTTCTTTTTGAAAACCACGGAACACACGGAAAGACACGGAAAAATCAAAAATCTCAAATCCTTTCCGTGTACTCCGTGTATTCCGTGGTCTCTCTTCCTGATTTCGTACCAAAGAAAAAACTCTTGTAAAAAATTTCCGCAAAAGCAATGAAAACGGTCGGCTGTTACTCCTCCCACAATACCGGTATAATGAAAATGTTAGCCCGGTCGCGTGCGACCGGTAAAGCACGGCAAAACTCCCGTCGCACGCGACGGGGCTAACAAATATCGCTATAGTTTGGGATAAATTCTACCTGTTCCCATAAGACATGACGTTTTTCGGATAAGATTTCCATGCTCAAATCGCTCCCTTCGGTGGTACGGATACCGCTTCAATTTCTCGCGTCGGCCGGATTCGCCACGGTGACGATCGTCCTGTGCATCCTGGTCCTCGCCTGGGCGACGTTCTTCGTGGTCAGTACCTACGGCCAGGCCGCGACCGAATATGGTGTCTATCATTCCTGGTGGTTTGTCTTACTGCTGGTGCTGTTGGGAATCAACGTGATCGCCGCGACCCTGGTCAAGTTCCCTTGGCGTCGCTCTCAAACCGGGTTCCTCGTGGTCCATGCCGGCATTATCGTTCTGCTGATCGGGTGTTGGTGGACGTGGATCCATGGGGTTCACGGTCAGTTAGTCGTAGCCGAAGGGGCG
>JASFHG010000095.1:0-9408 GCA_050123355.1 Planctomycetia bacterium | reverse complement strand
ACGGAACCGACTTGGGCGGTTGCTTTTGTATCCTTGACGGGGGTCGACATCTTCTTCAGCTTTTCGGTGATATCGGCGACCGCCTTTTCCATACCCGTTTTGAGTTGGATCGGATTGACACCTGCGACGACGGCTCGAATACCCTCGTTGAAAATCGCTTCGGCCATGATCGTGGCCGTCGTGGTTCCGTCGCCCGCCACGTCGCTCGTTTTCGAAGCGACTTCGCGAACCATCTGGGCACCCATGTTTTCGTACTTATCTTCGAGTTCAATTTCCTTCGCGACACTCACGCCGTCCTTGGTAACGGTCGGCGAGCCGAAGCTCTTTTGAAGGATAACGTTTCGGCCACGAGGACCGAGCGTGACCTTGACGGCCTTTGCCAGCTTAGAAACGCCGCGTCGCAGTGCGTCGCGAGCTTCTTGATCGAAAGCAATCATCTTTGCCATAGTTCGATTTCTCCTTAAGAAATATATCTATATGTATTTTGAGTTCGTTGAAAATTTAGAAAGATCGTTTTATTCGAAGATCGCCAGGATGTCGTCTTCTCGCATCAAGAGCAACTCTTGATCGCCAAGTTTGAAGGTTTCGCCCGCGTAGGAGTAGAAAAGGACCCGATCCCCTTCTTTGACCTGCATGGTGCTTCGCGAGCCGTCGTCAAGAAGACGGCCGTTGCCGATGCTGACAACCTTGCCTCGGGTGGGCTTGTCTTTGGCCGAATCGGGAAGAACGATACCGCCGGCAGTGACTTCTTCAGACTCATCTCGTTGCACAACGACGCGATCCCCCAGTGGTACTATCTGAAGTCCATTCGACTTCTTTGCGGCTTTACTTTTCTTCGCCATCGTTTTGATTCCTCCACGAAAAATTTGATGTTTTGGATTGTGTTTATTTGGATTGTTGGTTTGCTATGGTAAGGTTCAGGGAATTTTGCCCCAAGGTAAACGTTCTAGTCTAACCTTTTAGCTCGATCTGTCGATGGGGGCGGGGCGGCAAGGCCGCCGACTGGGCGAGCTACCGCTCGAATAGGTTAGCCCGCTCCCGTTGGTCGCTGGACGTGTTTGGTTAAACTTTAGGGGGCGGTAGGACCATGAACTGGTGTCTGGCAGGGCCATAATTGGTAAAACGGAACGCTTTCTCAAATTTTCCGCAACAGAAAAGCAACTGGCGTGCCGAAATAACGGAAATTATCGCAAGTCTTTTTGAGATAGCAGGTTACGAGAAAATGAGCAAAATAGCCAAAGAGCCAAAACTGCCCAGAATGTCAAGCGATCCCACCACTTGAGCCTGCGGACTGCCATATTGGCAGGTCTTCTGAACCGGGAATCTAGTCGGGTTGGTAATGAGCCTAAATCGCGGTAGAATGGGAAGATTGTCAAACGGACCGATTCGCCCGTTTCCGCATTCATTTACTGGCAAGCAGTCACGAGGACTTGCAGAGTGAGCAAAAAAGAAGGAAAACCCGATCACCCCCCCACCAAGCGTTCGGTTGGGTCTGATCCACAGGAACCGACAGAACTGAAGCTGAAAGACCCTGGTCTGGCAGCGTTTCTCGCTTGGTTGTTGCCCGGCTTGGGGCATTTTTACCAAGGCCGGTTTGCAAAGGGGATGCTCTTTTTCGTCTGTATTATGGGCACGTTTACCTACGGGCTTTATCTCGGGAGCGGTCCAGAGGTAGGGTTCGCACGGGTGGTCTACTGGTCATGGCAGCCAGAAGATAAACGGCTTTATTACTTCTGCCAAGTGGGCGTCGGACTCCCGGCCCTTCCGGCCTTGGTGCAGTCTTTCCGGGTAAAGAACGGAAACGATCCGTTCGGCACTTTTATGGCCCCGCCTCAGATCAAAGGAAGTAATCTCCCTGATCCCCATCGCAAAACGCTTTCCGAACTTTACCGCCGACTGGGCCGATTTTTCGAGCTCGGAACGATTTACACGTCGATCGCCGGTTTGCTCAATATTCTGGCCATTTTCGATGCGTTTGCGGGCCCGGTAGCCCCTGACGAGAAAAAAGGAAAGGACGAGAACAAAGATTCAGAAACCTCCGACGAAGAAGATTCCTAGTGCGTTGTTTCATTCATGTTCCATGCTGACTCAATAGCCCTGTTTATTTAAAAAGAAAAAACCAATGTTTCAACTTCTAGCAATAACGTCTCTGTTTGACATGTGGTATGCGATACCCTTGATCATTGCCGTGAGCTTGGTATATTCGGCCACTCGCTACGAAGAGACCCCGGCAATCCTTGCCCATGCATGTCGGACGGCAGTATGGGTGGTTGGTTTTATGGTGGTGGTCTTTCTCTTTTTCTACCTCTTCATGTCAAGACAGTTATAAAAATCAATTGGTGTCATCATGCAAATTGTTGTCGTTGGTGCCGGAACGGTAGGTACCTCTATTGCCGGGATGCTGTGCGAGCTTGGTCATAGCGTAACGGTCATCGATATTGATCCGAAAAAAACACGCCGCGTTAATGACGAGATGGACGTTCGCGTGGTTACCGGATCGGGAGCCGAGTCGAGCGTTTTATTCCAGGCCGGTTGTTTGGGAGCCGATTTGTGTCTCGCCGTGACCGGGGTCGACGAAGTGAATATGGTCGCTGCAAGCATGGCCAAAGGGCTTGGGGTCAAGCGATCGGTCGCTCGAGTTTACGCGCCGGTTTTTCGCGACCTAAGTACGTTCGACTATCAAACTCATTTCAACATCGACCGGCTCTTGAGCATGGAGCACCTCTCCGCGATGGAACTGGCTCGCGAAATCCGTCATCCGGGAGCAAGCATCGTTGAAAACTTTGCCCGTGGCGAACTCGAGATGCAAGAGTTGACGATCCTCGAAAACTCGGCCGCCGTGGGCGAGGAACTTCGCGAGTTGAAACTGCCGTCGAACGTCCGGATCGGTTCGATTCGACGCGAGGGAAAATTGACCATTGCCGTCGCGACCGACCGGCTGCAGGCCAAGGACCAAATCACGCTTATCGGAACACGAGAAGACATCGATAAGGTCAAAGGCCGTTTCCAGAAGAAGCAGCCGCCGAAACAGGGTGTCGTGATCGCGGGCGGGGGCGAAACCGGCTATCATCTTGCTCGCGTTTTGCAAGGACCAGGCTTCGGGGTCGTGATTATCGAAGCCGATCGAGATCGATGCGAGTATCTGGCAGCCCACCTGGAACATTCGACCGTCGTCCATGGTAACGTTCAGCGTCGGGCCACGCTGGAGGAAGAGCGGGTAGGCAGCGCCGACATCTTCGTCGCTTGTACGGGCGACGACGAGGACAACATCCTCGCATGTGTCGAGGCAAAAGAGATCGGAGCAAAGCGTATGATGTCGATCATCAACCGGCCCGACTATGCCAACGTGGTCTCGAAACTCGGCATCCATCACACGGTCAGCCCACGGCTGGTGATTGCCCGTGAAATTGAAGGGCTGTTGAACACCGGCTCGATCATGTCCCGCGTACCGCTGACAAAGGCAGGCGACATCGAGGTCCAAGAAATCATCGTTCCGGAAGGGGCACCCGCCACGGAACACGTTTTGGCAAAACTAGAGCTTCCGCCACAATGTTTGATCGCAGCGTTGATCCGTGGCAACTACGCCCAGGTGCCCGGTGCCGACGATCGGTTCCAGCCGGGTGATACGGTCGTTGCCCTGGTCGGCGAATCGGCGTTTGAAAAAACCGAGGAAGTGTTTACTGCGTCCAGATAAAACTAAAAATTCATTCTTTAACCGTCGAGCTTGCTCGTCGTTTGTAAGAAAAATCTCGGTTTTTCAACATGTCAAGCGACGAGCAAGCTCGACGGCTAAAGGGCAAACCTTGTTAGCTGTTTTATCCCATGAATCTTCGTCTACTTTGTCGTCTACTCGGACTCGTTGCGATCCTGATCGGGATGTGCATGTTTTTCAGTCTGCCTTGGGCGTTTCCCCAGTTTGGCGGTCAATGGGAATATGAGCAATATGGCTTTTTCGGTCTTTTGATATCGATCGTTGTTTGTTTTGCTGTCGGTATCGTGTTGCGATATTTCGGGCGACGAACCCATGGAGATCAACTCTTCCGCCGCGAGGCGATGGCGGTCGTCGGTTTGAGCTGGATTTTGGCGACCGTCCTCGGGGCGTTGCCGTTCCTTTTCAGTGGTACGCATCGTGCACCGGGGATTCCAATGAATGCGGTCGACGCGATGTTCGAGGCCCAGTCGGGGTTCAGTACCACGGGAGCGACCGTTCTGACCGAACTCCAGGATCCTGCACTGGTACCACGCTCGATCCTTTTTTGGCGATCGAGTACCCACTTCCTCGGCGGGTTGGGAATTATCGTGTTGTTTGTCGCGATCCTCGGGCAAGGATCGGCGGGCAAGGCACTGATGCGAGCGGAGATGCCCGGGCCAAGTCATTCTTCGCAACAGGCGCGAATGCAACATACCGCGTGGGTGTTGGTGCTGGTCTACACCGGTCTGAACGCCGCCTTGACACTACTGCTATGCCTTGAAGGCATGTCGCTCTTCGATGGACTGTGCCACGCGTTCGGCACGATGGCAACCGGAGGCTTTAGCACCTACAACGCCAGCGTCGGCTACTTCATGACCAACCCGCAGTACAACGGGCCGCTGATCGAGATGACGATCACGATGTTCATGTTCCTGGCCGGGACCAACTTCATGCTGCTCTACGCGATTTTCATCTGGAAACCGATGCGGATGTTCGGCGACGTGGAGTGGCGGACCTATGTTACGATCATCTTGCTCGCCACGGTGGCTATCATCGGGGTCGGACTCTACAACCACGATTTCGAAGCAAACGGAATGGTCGACACCGCCCTGGTACATTCCGGCGAGATCGCCGACGACTCGGAAATCAACGATACCGACAAAATCGAGGCCAAGCCGCCGGAATCGACGCAATCCTTCGCGCAGGCAACGCGGTTCTCGCTCTTTCAGGTCGTTTCGATCATGACGACAACCGGCTACTGTACCGATAACTTCGACGTTTGGTGCAGTTTCAGCCGCGGGGTATTATTGCTGTTGATGTTTGTCGGTGGATGTGCCGGGAGCACGGGCGGCGGTCTGAAGGTGATCCGCTATATCCTTTTCACGAAAGTACTCCGTCTCGAAGTAGAACACGCCTTCCACCCGAACGTGGTCCGACCGCTCCGTCTGGGCGGAAAACCGGTCGAGGATCAGACACTTCGAAAGAATATCTTGGTCTATTTCGGCCTGATTATGGCGATCTTCGCGATGAGCTGGCTCTTTACGATCACGTTCGAGCCGGACACGACGTGGAGCGACTATGGACACAAGCACGAGCACAAGCTGATCGACGCGGCGAGCTGTGTTTCGGCAACGCTCAACAACATCGGCCCCGGTTTGGGAGTGGTCGGCGCGACGCAGAACTACTCGAACTTTACGATGCCGACGAAGGTGCTCTTTATCTGGCTGATGATGATCGGCCGACTCGAGATTTTCGTGATCCTGATACTATTCATACCCAAGTTCTGGATAACGAAGTAACCTAAAGATCATTTCTTGCGCCGCTTCCAACGATCGCGGAACGCGGGCCCTTTGGCTCGGGGGATCGTACGGCCGCGGGTCCATGCGCCCATGTACCATGGGTGCCAAGGGAGAAACTTGGCGAACTTCGAGCCGAACTTCACGCCGAACATCGTCCAGCGATATCGAAACGCACTGGAGAAGAGCCACGCCCAGACGGTCCACATGATCCGTTCGACGACCGATTTTGCCGGAGATGGCTCGTTCACCGCCCGATGTCGCAAGTGGACCAATTGGTGCGGAATGTCGATCTTGATCGGACACGCTTCGGCACACGCTCCACAAAGCGACGAGGCAAAGGGGAGTTTGCCTGCCTGCTTCATGCCGACCAGATGAGGCGTGAGGATCGAACCGATCGGGCCAGGGTAGCGCCAGCCATAGGCCCAGCCGCCCACACGACGATAGACGGGGCAGTTGTTCAAGCAATTGCCACACCGGATACAGCCGAGCGACATCCGTGACGGTGGGTCGGCCAGGATCTCGGTCCGGCGGTTGTCGATGATGATCAGATACATCGTCTTCCCCGGCGTGCAACCGTGGATCAGGTGGGTATAGGAAGTAAGTTTCTGTGCCGTGCCGCTTCGTCCCAAGAGATTCCAGAAGAGGGGCAGGTAATCGATGCTCGGGATGACCTTCTCGATCCCCATCAAGGCCACGTGGATCGGTGGCGTCGAGGTCGAGAGACCGGCGTTTCCTTCGTTCTCGATGATCGCGATCGTGCCCGTGTCGGCCACCGCAAAATTGACCCCAGAGACCCCCATTCCGGCTGTGAGAAACTCTTGGCGAAGATGCTTTCTCGCGATCGCCGTCAACTCTTGATGCTCTTTCGTAAACGGCTCACCCAGCTTCTCCTCGAAAAGATGCCCACAATCCTCGGCCGAGAGGTGCAATGCAGGCGTGACGATATGGGTTGGATGTTGATCAGCGAGCTGGACCAGGTACTCGCCCAGGTCGGTTTCCACCGGTCGGATCCCTTCGTAGGTCAGGGCCTTGTTCAGGTCGATCTCTTCGGAAACCATCGACTTCGACTTGACCACGCTTTTGACGTTATGCTCTTTCGCGATGTCGACCACCATCTGGTTCGCCGTCTCGGCATCCTTGGCCCAAAGCACTTTGACACCACGGGCGGAAAGTTTTTGCTCGAATTCGACGAGCAGTTTATCGAGATTCGCGACCGCAAACCGCTTGACCTCGTGGGCCGCGTCACGCCACTGCTGAAAATAGGGGATCTCGTCCGCGACTTCCTTGGCAGAATGGGCCGCTCGCTCGGTCGCCTTGCCAAGTGCCTCGGACCCGGCCGGTTCTTGGAGACCGGCGGTCTTCCATTTGTAGAATCGGGCTCCATGATGTTCGTGATCGGACATGGGTTTACCACTTTCCTGGTTTGACACTATTCGTTCGCGGCAAGGATTTCGGCGATATGCTTGATCTTGATGTGACTGAGCTTGGGATCTTTCTCGATGATGCCGCCGATGTGCATCAGACAGCTTGAGTCGGGCGAACAAACCACCTCGGCACCACTTTTCACGATGTTCTCGACTTTGGACTCGCCCATGGCGAGCGAGGTGCCAGGCATCTTGACGCTGAACGTCCCGCCGAAGCCGCAGCACTCTTCCATGTCAGGCAACTCGCAGTACTCCAAACCTTTTACATTTTTCAGCAATGTCAGCGGCTGCTCGGCAACGCCCAACTCGCGACGTGTGTGGCAACCGACGTGGAGCGTTACCTTGTGGGGATAGTTGGCACCGGTGTCCGTGACGCCGAGCGCTTCGACAAGAAACTCGGTCAATTCGAAAACCCGCCGACCGATCTCGACGATTCGCGGATCGGGGTCTACCTGCTCATAGAAAACGCGGCACATCGCCGTGCAGGAACCGGTCGGGCCGACGATCCACTTATACGGCTCGAAGCAATCGCAGAAGTGATGGACCACACGCCGGGTCTCCTCCCAGTAGCCCGAGTTGAAGGAGGGTTGTCCGCAGCAGGTCTGTTCTTTGGGAAAGACAACCGGGATGTCGAACTTCTCGAGCAGTCGGACCGTCGCCTCGGCCGCCTCGGGAAAGAACTGGTCGATATAGCACGGCACAAAAAGCGCAACCGGTTCACCCGGTACGTACTTGGGATATTCCCATTTCGACGGAGCAGTACGGATCTGTTGGATCATTTTACAAAGCTCTCCAGTGATACTGCCCCGCGGGGCCTTTTGTCAAACGACGGACGAAGATTACGACCGCACCAACTTGTGGAACCGTTCGATCAGGTCCTTGGTAATCGGGCCGGGAGTTCCATCGCCGATGACACGACTGTCAACCTTGATAACCGGGATCACTTCCGCCGCACTGCCGGTAAGGAACATTTCGTCCGCCACGAAAATATCGTGCCGAGTCATGGTGGACTCGAACACTTCCATGCCTGCCTCGCGAGCGAGTTCCATGACCACCTCGCGCGTAATTCCTTCGAGGACACCGGCGTCGGTCGGTGGCGTGTAGAGTTTGCCTTTGCGGATGACAAAAACATTATCGCCGGTACACTCGGACACCTCGCCCTTGTGGTTAAGCATCAGAGCTTCGATACATCCGGCCTGAAGACCTTCGATCTTGGCCATGATGTTATTGAGATAATTCAACGACTTCACGCGGGGGTTCACTGCGGCCGAATGGTTACGGATCGTACCGGCCGTGATGATCTCGAGTCCCTTCTCGTAGAAATCCGGCGGATAAAGAGCGATTTTGTCCGCGATGATGATAACACTAGGCGTGCGGCACTGGTAAGGATCCAGGCCCAAGTTTCCAACACCACGAGTGACAATCAGACGAATATAGCCATCCTTGATCTTATTGAGAGAAAGGGTCTTTTCAACAGCCTTGATCATTTCCTCTTGCGTCATGGGGATTTCTATGCAGATCGCCTTGGCCGAGGCATAAAGTCGATCGATATGAGCTTCGTGACGAAAGACCTTGCCGGCATAGCTCCGCATCCCTTCAAAGACCCCATCCCCATAAAGCAATCCATGATCGAATACACTGATCTTTGCATCGTCTTTGTCGTAGTATTGGCCGTCGATATAAATTTGAATTGCCATGAAAAATTCCTATCGGTAAGTGGAGTGAAGGTTGACGTTTGGTGTGAGAAATATGACGGATTCGTAGCGGACACGAGCCAGACAAGCGGCCGCCCACACAAAACCACGTCGGGCAAGCCGCGACATCGAGCCGCAAAATACAGACATCCGGTACACCAAATGGGTTCGTCAGACGATTCGCCCGTCGACGAGTCCGATAGTCTGGTCGGCGGTTTCGGCCAGATCCCGATCGTGGGTTACCATCAATATAGTCAGATTCTGCTCACGATTCAACCGGCGGAGAATCTCGATAATTTCCGCCCCGGTCTCCTGGTCGAGGTTTCCGGTCGGCTCATCGGCCAGCAACAGTTCCGGCTGAGAAATTAGGGCCCTGGCGATCGCCGTCCGCTGCATCTCACCGCCAGAAAGCTCCCTGGGCTTATGCTTCAGCCGGTGTCCGAGGCCGACCTCCTCGATCAGCTCGATCGCCCGACGGCGATAGGACCGACGTCGTAAAAGATAGCCGGCCAGGCCTTCTCGGATCAATAGCGGCGAGAGAACGTTTTCCAGCACGTTCAGCTCGGGCAGAAGATGGTAAAACTGAAAGATCATTCCAAAATTATTGTTGCGCAACACATCGCGGCGGCGGCTCGGGAGGTTGTCAATCCGGCGGTCGTGGAAGTAAATCTCGCCCGTGTCAGGCATGTCAAGCGTCCCGAGCAGGTGCAAAAGCGTGCTCTTGCCTGATCCGCTTTGACCGACGATCGAGACAAACTGGCCACTTTTGACTTTCAAATTGACCCCTCTCAGGACGGGAA